>CALMNJ010000583.1 GCA_937868675.1 uncultured Bacteroidota bacterium
TACTTGATCTCGGCTTTGGCACCGGCTTCTTCGAGGGCTTTTTTAATAGCCTCAGCTTCTTCCTTGCCAATTCCTTCTTTTACTGCTTTCGGTGCACCGTCAACGAGGTCTTTTGCCTCTTTAAGGCCAAGACCGGTAAGGTCTTTTACAACCTTCACTACGCCCAGTTTTGCGGCACCGGCTTCAAGAAGCACGATATCGAATGTAGTTTTAGCGGCAGCTGCCTCGCCACCACCTGCACCACCACCAGATACTACAACTGCAGCTGCAGCCGGCTCGATGCCATATTGATCTTTTAATACAGAAGCGAGTTCCTGCACTTCTTTTACTGTTAAGCCTACTAAAGTTTCAGCTATTGCTTTTACGTCTGCCATTTTACTTGGTATTTAATGTTTTAATTATTAATTGTTTTTCATTTTGGTAAGGGCTTAGCCTCACCGGATTGTTTCTGCCTTTAAGCAGCGGCATCTTCGCCACCGTTTCTGTTTTCGAGTGCGCCCATAACGCGTTGTATTGGTGACTGAAGTAATCCAATGATTTCGCCAATAAGCTCATTCTTGGATTTCAGTCCTGCCAGTGCGTCAATTTGCTCGTCGCCAATGAATACCATTTCTTCAACATAAGCTGCTTTTAAAAGCGGCTTGCTGTCTTTTTTACGGAATTCCTTGATAACTTTTGCAGGGGCGTTTGAAACTTCAGTAAACATAAGAGCTGTTTCACCTTTAAGGGCTGGTATCAACTCGGCCAGTTTGCTGTCGTTAGCTCTTTCAATGGCCTTTTTAAGCAAGGTGTTCTTTACAACAGTAACCGAGATTTTTTTCTCGAAGCACTGTTTGCGGAACGCGTTTACTTTCTCCACTGTTAAAGTAGAACAATCTGCTAAATAGATTTTGTTGTTGGCGTTCAGTTTCTCCACCAACTCCTCTATTACCTGTGTTTTTTCGGTTTTATTCATGCATTCTTGTTTTTATGCTTCACCGGATTTGCGCCGCTTTCGCCTCGCTCATCCACTTAGCAGTTTTAGGAGAATATTTTAGTATCAATGATAATGCCTGGACTCATAGTGCTGCTCATAGTTACCGACCTTACGTAGGCACCTTTAGCGCTGGCAGGCTTAAGCTTCATAATGGTTTGAAGCAGTTCGTTGGCATTGTCGGCAATTTTTGCGGCGTCGAACGACACCTTTCCAACTGCAGCATGCACAATCCCTGCTTTATCCACTTTAAAGTCTATTTTTCCGCCTTTTGATTCCTGTACGGCTTTACCAACTTCCATGGTTACGGTACCTGTTTTGGGATTGGGCATTAAGCCGCGGGGGCCTAACACACGTCCAAGGGCGCCAACTTTTCCCATTGCGGAAGGCATGGTGATGATCACATCCACATCGGTCCATCCGCCTTTTATTTTTTCGATGTACTCGTCGAGTCCAACAAAATCGGCACCTGCTGCTTTGGCTTCGGCCTCCTTATCAGGAGTTACGAGGGCCAGAACACGCACGGTTTTACCGGTGCCATGAGGCAGGGTAACAGTTCCGCGTACCATTTGGTTAGCTTTACGAGGGTCAACTCCTAAACGGATCGCGAGATCCACAGAGGCGTCGAATTTTGTGGTAGTAATGTCCTTCACAATTTTCGATGCTTCTGCAACGGAGTAAGTCTTGCTACCGTCGTATTTGCCGATAGCTGCTTTTCTTTTTTTAGTCAACGTTGCCATTTGTAAGCTTGTTTTTTTATTGATTGTTTAATTTTTTAGTGAGGCTTTTGGCCGGTAACCGTAACGCCCATGCTGCGGGCGGTGCCTGCCACCATATTCATAGCCGATTCGATTGTGAAACAGTTCATGTCCACAATTTTGTCCTCTGCAATCTTGCGAACCTGATCCCACGTGAGTGAGCCCACTTTCTTACGATTGCTGGTTGGTGAACCGGCTTTGATTTTGGCGACTTCCATGATCTGCACGGCAACAGGCGGGCGTTTGATAACGAAATCAAACGACTTGTCGGAGTAAACATTGATGATTACCGGAAGAATTTTTCCGGGGTTCTCCTGGGTTCTGGCGTTGAATTGCTTACAGAACTCCATGATGTTTACACCTTTGGCGCCTAATGCGGGACCAATGGGAGGCGAGGGGTTAGCAGCTCCACCTTTGATTTGCAATTTTACAATTGCTGATAACTCTTTTGCCATTTTGTTTTTATTTTACTTGTTTTCCTGGCTTTGTTGGTGGCTCATAACACCTTCGCGGCCTTTTATATTGTTGATTTGTCCGGAAACGATAACTTTGAGTTGGAAGCAGCAAAGCGTCTCTTGTTGTTCCGGCAAACCCTACAATTTCATTTTATTCAATTTCTACTTCCCCAAAATTCAATTCTACAGGGGTTTTGCGACCAAATATTTTAACGGTTACTTTAATCTTACGCTTGTCTTCCATTACTTCTTCAATCACACCATTAAATCCGTTGAACGGCCCGTTAATTACCTTCACTGATTCACCAACTGTGTAATTGGTGGTCATTGTGCCTTCGCTTTCAACCAGTTCGTCCACTTTGCCCAATATCCTGTTTACCTCGCTAATGCGCATAGGAACAGGATTTCCGCCTTTAGTTTCGCCCAAAAAGCCTATTACACCGGTAATATTTTTAATCACATGTGGTACTTCGCCCGTTAAATTGGCCTCAATTAGCACATAGCCCGGATAAAAAGAGCGTTCTTTTGTGGTTTTTTTACCATTGCGTATTTGAATTACCTTTTCGGTTGGGATAAGCACCTGCGACACGTAGTCGTTTAGTTTAAGGCGGGTAATTTCAACCTCTATGTATTGCTTAACCTTCTTTTCCTGACCACTAATGGCGCGTACCACGTACCATTTTTTGGTGGAGGTGTCGGTTTTTACTGTATCTGTCATGCCGTTGGTATATTAAGCCTTATTTAGCAATAAGATTATAAGCCTGTCCTACGAGTAATTCAAACAGGAAGTCCATACCAAACACCACGAGGGCAATCATTACGGACGACACCATTACCACAATGGCGCTGTTTTGAAGCTCGGCCCAGGTTGGCCAGCTAACTTTTGTAAGGAGCTCGCTCCTTGTTTCTGAAATATAGGTTCCTATTTTGCTCATATTACTTCTGGTTTCCGCACGGGCAGAGAGATTCGAACTCCCATCAACGGTTTTGGAGACCGCTATTCTGCCATTGAACTATGCCCGTAATTTATGTTTTTTTAACATTTTTTAAGTCCCGTTTATAAACGGCAAAATGGCTACCCAAAAGCGGGAGCCATTTTGCCTGATTTATTAACTATGGCTTAGTCCAATATTTCAGTTACCTGACCGGCACCTACGGTGCGGCCACCTTCGCGAATCGCGAAACGAAGACCTTTATCCATCGCAATTGGATTGATAAGATCAACCGTAATGGTTACGTTATCTCCGGGCAGTACCATTTCGCGGCCTGCTTCCAGCTGAATTTCACCAGTTACGTCAGTTGTACGGAAGTAGAACTGAGGGCGGTATTTGTTTTGGAACGGAGTGTGACGTCCACCTTCTTCTTTTTTAAGGATATAAACCTCTGCTTTGAATTTTTTGTGTGGTTTTACGGAACCTGGTTTACAGATAACCATACCACGTTTGATATCTTTTTTCTCAATACCGCGGAGGAGCAGACCTACGTTATCGCCAGCCTCGCCGTAGTCCAGTATCTTGCGGAACATTTCCACACCGGTAACGGTAGAAGTAAGTTTTTCGGCACCCATACCAATGATTTCAACGTTGTCGGCAGTGTTGATTACACCAGTTTCGATACGGCCTGTAGCAACAGTGCCGCGTCCGGTGATCGTGAACACGTCTTCAACAGGCATCAGGAATGGTTTTTCCTTATCGCGTGGAGGCAGTGGGATATAGCTATCTACCGCTTCCATGAGTTCCATGATTTTATCAACCCATTTGGCGTCCTTATTAAGTCCGCCAAGTGCAGAACCACGGATGATAGGCGTGTTGTCGCCATCAAATTTATAGAATGAAAGAAGTTCGCGGATCTCCATTTCAACAAGGTCAAGAAGCTCAGCGTCTTCAACCATGTCAACTTTATTCATAAACACAACGATACGAGGAACCCCTACCTGACGGGCAAGAAGGATGTGTTCGCGTGTTTGTGGCATTGGACCGTCGGTAGCGGCTACCACCAGGATAGCGCCGTCCATTTGGGCAGCACCTGTAACCATGTTTTTTACATAGTCGGCGTGACCCGGACAGTCAACGTGTGCGTAGTGACGTTTGTCAGTAGCATACTCAACGTGTGA
>CALMNJ010000584.1 GCA_937868675.1 uncultured Bacteroidota bacterium
TATTTATTAAAGACAGGGAGGAATGCTAGTTTGTGCGCCTGGCAGATATACGACTTTTTGAATCGGAAGGAAATTATGTAAGGGTTTATTTTGACACATTCAGGCCCCTGATACTCAGAAGTCTAAATAGTTTGGAATTGCGCCTTAACGAGAAACAGTTTTTCAGGGCCAGCCGCAAGCATATTGTCAACCTCTCCTATATTGCCAGCGTGGAAACCTGGTTCAACGGCGGCCTCAACGTAAAATTAAAGGACGGCAAAGAAGTAGAAGTTTCGCGCAGACAGGCCGTAAAACTAAAGGACATGATGAGCCTTTAGTGCTGAAAAAAAGTATTTAAGGCATTGCTGGTGATAACAATATTTTGAGACAAATTGCGTTATCTTTAAGCGTTGAAAAAAGTCTTACTCTCTATATTTCTGATCTCTGCCTGCATTTCATCCGCTCAGGTGGGAGGCACCAAATCGTATCGTTTTCTGGAATTACCAATGACCGCAAGAGCGGCCGCTTTGGGCGGAAACAATATGGCTATCTGGGGCGATGATATTAACCTGCTTTACAGTAACCCGGCATTACTTAATCCCGGCATGGTAAAACAGGCGGCTTTTAACTACTGTAACTTTGTAAGCGATATTAATTTTTTTAACGCAGCGTATGCCTACAGCCTGAAAGAAAAAGGCATGGTGGCCGGAAGCCTTCAGGCGTTTAGTTACGGAAATTTTAATGGTTATGATGAGCTAGGCACCTCAACCGGAAAATTCAAGGCGGCCGATTACTCCATGAATCTGAACTATGCCAAACCGCTTGGCGATTCAACTTTTAATGTAGGTGTGTGTTTTAAAACACTTCTCTCTCAGTACGATATATATCGTTCGGTTGGTAATGCCCTCGATTTTGGAGTGACGTATCACAATAAGAAAAATTTTGTGGTAAGCCTGCAGGCGCGTAATGTAGGATTTGTCTGGAAAACGTATTCGTCCTCAAATTTTCAAAACGATGCTCTGGCCAATACGGTTCAGTTGGGCTTTAGCTATAAGCCCTCCAATGCACCCTTCAGGTTTTTTGTGGTATATGATCAACTTCTGAAATGGAACATGCGCTACGTGAGCCCGGTTGATACAACCGGCAAAAACAGCACGCTTGGGTTGAGTTCTTCGCAACAGGATTCTACCAGTTGGCAGAAGTTTAAAATGAGAACGGGTACTCAGGCCGATAATTTCATGAAGCATATCACCCTTGGCACCGAAATTCCGCTGGGTAAGAATTTTGCCCTGCGCGTGGCTTATAACTACCGCCGCCAGCGCGAAATGACCTTGCCCGACAAACGGGGTGCCTCCGGACTGAGCTTTGGATTTGGACTTAAGATTAAACGCTTTTCGTTTGCGTATTCGTTCAGTAAAATGGCGGTTCCGGGCAATTCCAGTATTATAGGGATAACCTTTCACTGGTAAAACCACATAATTTTCCAGAAGGATTACTTTAAGTCAGCAGCCAGTTAACCGGCTCTAATCCTTTTTCAATCAAATAGTTATTGGTTTTACTGAAATGCTTACAGCCAAAAAATGCCCCTCTTGCCAAAGGGGAAGGGTGCGCTGCCTGAAGAACAAGGTGTTTTGATGCGTCAATGAGTGCCGCTTTCGACATGGCATAGGCACCCCAAAGCATGAAAACCACGTGTTGTTTTTGATCGCTGATGAGTTGTATAACCGAATCGGTAAATTTTTCCCACCCAAAAGGCTTGTGGCTTCCGGGTTTTCCAGATTCAACAGTAAGTACCGCATTCAGCATCAGAACTCCCTGCAGGGCCCAGGATTCAAGGTTTCCGGAAGCGGGGATACTAAAGCCCGGAACATCCGTGGCCAGTTCTTTAAAAATGTTTTGCAAACTGGGCGGTTTTGCAATTCCATCACTCACCGAAAAACACAGGCCATTTGCCTGGCCCTGGCCGTGATATGGATCCTGACCGATAATAACAACTTTTATATGCTGAAACGGACAAAGATTAAAGGCATTGAACACCTTTGAGGCCGGAGGAAACACCACGGTGTTTTTGTAAGCATTATTTACCGAACTGCTCAAAGTGGAAAAATAAGTTTTTTCAAACTCAGGTTTTAAGCGTTCGTTCCAATCGG
>CALMNJ010000585.1 GCA_937868675.1 uncultured Bacteroidota bacterium
AAAAAGGGTACCGGCCACCATAGAGCTTTTAAAAGAAAAACAACAGTATTTACAACAGGAGATGGACTCTTTAAACCAACGCCTAGAGGATCAAAAACTCAATTTTTCGAACCTGTTGCCATCCCTCTCCGATTCCATCTGGAAATTTGTGAACGCTCATGATGCCATGCTTACACCACTTATGGCATCGGCCGACCTAAGGATGTCGTTGATGGATAATTACAAAAGGAAAGTGGTTGCAATGCGTATAAAAGTGCAGATTGCCCGAAAACAACTGGACGAAGGACTTGATACTTCTATTTACGGGCCTTCACTTCGGGCGTATCTGCTGGCCGCTGAATTATTGAAAACACTTGATAAGCGAAACAGTGTTTCAGAAGATTTATTTAAAGTAATTGAGCAACTGGTTGCTTTTTCAGAGCTTCCACAAAAGGCGATTAGTGATTATAGCACAATGTCAGGAGACCGGAACCAGAACGATTTTTGCTGGTTAAGAGGAAAAAATGCGATCTATCTTAAATCCATGTTCATGGGATTTAATGAACTGAAAAAGAAGCAGTGGGCCATTAGCACTCAGCTCAGGCGCGAAAATAAAATTGAAACGGTTAGGGCACAAACGGTGGTGGCAGAGCTTATCAGACGCAAAAAGCGCGAGATGCGGATTATCATCGGCCGCAGAAAAGCACTTTTTAAGTTTGCTGTCAGGGTTAAAAAATACCGCAGGCATTATTTAACGAAACTCGGCAGGGAACAAAAGAAACAAAAAAAACGGGAAAAGCGTAGCCGTTAGAAACATGTGGTTTGAAAAGAGTGGATGGCTTACCGTTCCTGCGAAAAAATAAACCCCGCAAAATCACGGGCGTGATATGCGGGGTATTTGGCGGCGTTTAAACCCATAAAAAACGCCAAGCCTCTTACTGCAATAAACCCATAAATTGCAGTGGTACAAAGTTACGAATACTTTATGTTTTCAAAAAGAAAATTCGATAAAATATTCAAAAGTATAGGTGAATTTTAATAACTGCCGGAACACTGCTCAAATGCCCCGTGATGCCGGTGTGAAGCGATACTCTTGAAAAAAAAGGTGAAAAAGTAGCAATTTGCAGGCTTCCTGCTCCTATGATGTTGAAGGTAATGAATACCCCGGTTGGCTTACAAATGGGAGGGACCTTTAACATAGCTGGCAGGAAATATGGTTATTCAAATTATCAGCATTATATTTCAGGAAATAAAAAAACGTATTCAAATAGATATCAAAAAAATCCAGCCTGCATCAATTAGCGTGTTTTTTACCGCCCTGTTGAGTTTGCTGGTCAATGATGCGCTGTCGCAAAGTTCTGGTCATTTAATGGATGCCAGCCTTTCGCAGTTTTACCCATATACCGTAATTCATTATTCAAATAAAAGCGGATTACCGGCAAACCAGATGCATGGCATTGTGCAGGGCGAAAAGGGAAGTATTATACTGGGAACTTCAAATGGTATTGTGACCTTTAACGGTAGTCAGTTTAAACTGTTGGTGCCCGACAACCGCTACTCGGGAGATAGGTATAACAACTTTTACTGGGTTGACGATTATAAAATGTTGTTGGGGGTAAGCTCGAATAACAGATTGTTCCTGCTCTTTCCGCGATTCAGGGAGCTGGGCGACTTTAACTGCATGGCTGTGATTAAGGATTCGTTGATGGCGATAAATGATAGCGGTGAAGTTTGGGTGGCCGGCAAAAACGATTTAAAATTCCAAAAAAAATGGCATTCCGGAATCAGAGGCGCCCGCAGCATAATACTGAGCGAAGGTTATTTGTATATAGCAGCAAAGACAGGGCTTTGGCGGATTAAGCCGGGCAAACCGACAGGTAGTTTGATTACTGAAGGCCCCTGTAAATGCATTTACAAAAGCAGCTATGATAAAAAACTATACCTGCTTACAAACAGAGCCTTTTTCAGAATTGAGGAAAATAAAGCGCAAACCGTGTTTGATTTGGGCAAACACGACACAATTACGATACTGACTTCGGCAGCCATATTGGGAGCAGAAGATTTTTTCATTGGAAGCAGCAAAGGAATTTACAGGGTGTTTCCTGAATATGTTGATCATTATAATGAGGATAATATCCTACCTGCCGGGCGCATTCAATCGCTTTGTTACGACACCACCAGCGGATGCCTTTTTGCCGCCACGGTTGAAAAGGGTCTGCTTAAGTTTAGTGCTAAAACCTGCCGGACCATGCCTGGCAAAGATCAATT
>CALMNJ010000586.1 GCA_937868675.1 uncultured Bacteroidota bacterium
CGTGGAGTACAGTTACTCATTCCAGGTTAAGAATGAATTGAATGAAGTGATAGGGCGCTGTAAAAAAAGGCTCTGGCAGGAAAGCCTTTCACGCATAAAACCGGGGCTTGATGATAAGTGCATTACCGCCTGGAATGCAATGATGTGTAGCGCATACGCACGGGCTTATCTGGCATTCGGGCGCCCGGAGGACAAAGCAATGGCGCTGGCCAATATCCAATTTATGGATCGGGTGCTCAGCGATAAGGATGGCAGAATGAAGCGCACGTATAAAAATGGCACGGCACGCCTCGACGCCTTTCTCGACGATTATGCATTTACCGCTTCAGCCTTTATGGATATTTATCTGATTACTCAAAACGAACGGTATCTTAAAAAGGCTGAAACCTGTTGCTCATACGCACTGAGCAACTTTTCGAATCCGGAAAGCGAATTGCTTTATTACACGCATAATGGCGAAAAACAGTTGGCCGCGCGAACCAGCGAAATAAGCGATAATGTGACCCCCGCTTCCAATTCGCAAATGGCCCTGAATCTTTTTTATCTGTCTCGTTACCTGGGTAAACCTGATTGGGAATTAAAAGCAAAAAAAATGCTGGCGGTGGTGCTTCCCGAAATGCATGCGTATGGTGCGGGATACAGCAACTGGGCCTGCCTGGCATTACACCTGGTATTTCCGTTTCGCGAAATTGCCATTGTTGGTAACCATGTTGATGAATTCATGATTAAGCTTTACAGGCATGGCATAACAAACGCGATTTTAGCAGCTAGCGCTTCGGACTCTGATTTGCCCCTGGTAAAAAACAGGTTCGCCGAAAACAAAACGCTGATATATGTTTGTGAAAACAACACCTGTAAGCTGGCCGTTAATAATGTTGAAGAAGCGTTCGAACAACTTGTATAAGAACCTGTGGATACTGATTTTGTGCTTGCCCTTGGCCGCGTCGGCTCAGGTGCTTTTGCCAACACCCGAAACTGCCTTTGAAGTACAGCATAATTTCAATCCGGAGGTAATAAAGCGCAATGGCGTAAGACGTGTTGTGTTTGAAATACTTGATAAAAAGGACTTTGAAGCGCCGGTGGATCGCAGTTTGGTTGAAACCTATGAGTTTAACAATGATGGATTGCTAACCCGGTATTATTACACAAACATTGCCCGTACGGTTGAAAAGCATATCAGTGTGCAGGGGCGGCGTGGCCAGATAAGCCATCAGGTAGTAACGGATTATGTTTACGACACCGTTAGCACCAGTTTCTTCTATTCAGGAAAAAATCTTGTGCTTAAGCGTTATCATGATGGCGGTAATTATTACGAAAGCCGTTATTACCGGTATGATAACGATGGTAATCTTACAAAAGAGTTGCGTTTCCGGGAAACGAATAACAGTGCTGACAAACATTTCTTTGTATTAGGCAGCCAACTCAAGCTGAGCGAGGATAGTTTTCAGTACCAAAAATACAATTCGGGGCAGGTAAAATGTGTTTTCCTGAACAACGAAAACAGACCATACAAAGAAAAAATAAGCAACGTTGACAATGGGGGGCGTAAAATTTCTGAATATGAGAACTACACAGTGGCAGCCTGGATAAGGCAGGAGAGTCATTTTACATACAATGCAGCCGGAAGATTAACCTCAGTAAAATTTGAAGGGAATGCCAGTACACCTGTTACTCTTAATAATACATACGAATACGACGAAAACAATGAACTCTACACTGAAAAGCAATTCAAAAATGATGCGCTTGTAAAAGAGATTAGTTATGTAAGCGACAGAAACAACGGACTACTTAATTCGTTTATAATAAGAGATCCGGCGGTGAAGAGTTTGAGAATCGTAAAACTTAAGTACGATTTGGGGATGATTGGAAAAAGCGGTCATTAAAATGTACCCGGAAAACCTCTTTTCAGAAGCTGATATAGGTACCTGTCAAACCCGGCTCTGGCCCGAAAATTCTCCTTCTGTATTTTCGTTTTTTTCGAGTTCCGTGAAAACCGCTGCCAGCCGTTGGTCGCGTTCTTCCTGGCTTATGGATTGATTTTGGTAAGCTGCATTAATTCCGGCGATGGTTTTGTAAGATTCAAATTGGTTGTCGTTAACCTCGGTGCCACACTGGCATACAGGACAAATAGTATATTTCTTAGTTTGATAAGGAAAGACCGGAATAAAAAACAAGGTAAACCATCGCGAGATTTTAAAAAGACTCCAGTATTCCTCGTTTTTGCAGTTGCCGCATTTGCGCGGCAATACTTTTCCGAAGTTTTCGTTTTTTGTGTGACCCCAGCCAAATAGAATAAACATGCAGGTGATTTAAGATTAGTTTAAAGGTAAAATTAATTTACAGTTAACACTAATATTTACAGCTCTAAGGTGTATAGCCAGTATCTTTTACCAAAGCGGGGTTCAATTTCGCGGATTACCTTAAATCCAAAGCCCTCATAAACATGGCGTGCCGCAGTCATCATTTCTGAGGTATGCAGGGCAACAATACTTTCGCCACGGCTGCGGGCTCTTTCAATGCAAAGTCGCGTTAATTCTTTGGCAATTCCTTTGCCTTGCCAGGCCGGGTGCACACCTACCATGCGGATGTAACTCCATTCGGCAGGAAAAATTTCCCAGGCATTGCCGCTGGGAACAAGAAAGGCCATACCCACAATGTCAGAGCCA
>CALMNJ010000587.1 GCA_937868675.1 uncultured Bacteroidota bacterium
ATGACTGTTCCAGGGCCGAACACAAATGAAACACCTGCGTTGAACAAAAAACCGTAGTCCTGCTGAGGAATAACACCGCCGGCCACCACCATAATATCATCGCGGCCAAATTTTTTAAGCTCGGAAATTACCTGTGGCACCAGTGTTTTGTGGCCCGCAGCAAGGCTCGATACTCCCAATATGTGTACGTCGTTTTCTACCGCCTGTTTCGCTGCTTCATAGGGTGTTTGAAACAAGGGGCCAATATCCACATCAAAGCCCATATCGGCAAAACTGGTGGCTATCACTTTGGCGCCGCGGTCGTGACCGTCCTGTCCTATTTTGGCTACCATAATGCGCGGCCTCCTTCCTTCCTGCTCTGCAAACTGATCGGCCAGTGCACGCGCCTTCAAAAAGTCGTTATCCATTTTTATTTCCTTACTATATACACCGGCAATAGATTTTATCTGGGCTTTGTAACGTCCGTATATTTTTTCGAGTGCAAACGATATTTCGCCCAAACTGCAACGGTTTTCAGCCGCATTCACAGCCAGCTCAAGCAGATTACCTTTTCCCGACCGGGCTGCTTCAGTAAGCGCATCAAGCGCTGCTGTTACCTTTTTATCGTCACGTTCGGAACGCAGTTTGTTGAGGCGTTCAATTTGCTGTGCACGCACTTTCGAATTGTCAACATCCAGAATATCAACTTTTGTTTCTTCGTTTATTTTATAAAGGTTAACGCCAACAATAATATCCTTGCCACTATCAATACGAGCCTGTTTACGGGCAGCCGCCTCCTCAATACGCATTTTAGGAATACCGGTTTCGATGGCTTTGGCCATTCCTCCAAGTTTTTCTATTTCCTGAATAAGGTCCCAGGCACGGTGTGCAATATCGTGCGTTAGTTTTTCAACGTGGTAGCTGCCGCCCCATGGATCCACAACTCTGCAAATGTTGGTTTCGTTTTGCAAAACCTGTTGGGTGTTCCGCGCAATACGGGCACTAAAATCGGTTGGCAGAGCAATAGCTTCATCCAGTGCGTTGGTATGCAAACTTTGCGTGTGCCCCATCGCTGCGGCCATCGCTTCCACACAGGTGCGGGTTACATTATTAAACGGATCCTGTTCTGTAAGACTCCATCCGCTTGTCTGGCAATGGGTGCGTAAGGCCAGCGACTTCGGATTTTTGGGATTGAACTGTTTTACAATTTTAGCCCACAACATTCTTGCTGCGCGCATTTTGGCCACCTCCATATAATGGTTCATGCCGACAGCCCAGAAAAAGAAAGCCTTGGGGCGAAGGTATCAATATCCATACCGGCGTTTACACCGGTGCGCAGGTATTCCAAACCATCGGCCAGCGTGTAGGCCAGTTCAATATCGGCTGTGGCGCCGGCTTCCTGCATGTGATAGCCGCTAATGGAAATGGAGTTGAACCTGGGCATATTTTTGGAGGTAAACTCAAAAATATCGGCAATGATCTTCATGCTGGGCGCAGGCGGATAGATGTATGTATTGCGCACCATGAACTCTTTCAGTATATCGTTTTGAATAGTGCCCGAAAGTTTGTCCATGCTCACACCCTGTTCTTTGGCGGCAACAATATAAAAGGCAAGTATTGGTAAAACAGCACCGTTCATGGTCATGCTCACACTCATTTGATCGAGCGGAATGCCATCAAACAACACCTTCATATCCAAAATACTATCAATGGCTACACCGGCTTTTCCAACATCGCCCTCTACCCTCTCGTTATCGCTGTCGTAGCCCCGGTGTGTTGCCAGATCGAAGGCAACAGAAAGCCCTTTTTGTCCACCGGCCAGGTTGCGGCGGTAAAACGCGTTGCTCTCTTCGGCGGTACTGAACCCCGCATACTGACGGATGGTCCAGGGGCTTTTCACATACATGCTGCCGTAAGGGCCACGAAGAAAAGGCGGAACACCTGCTGTAAAATTCAAGTGTTCCAGGTCTCCTAAATCATTCGGAGTATAGTTAGTCGCAATGTCAATCTGCTCGGCAGTTGTAAATGGTTCGGCACCGGTGCTTCGTTCCTCGCCCAACGCTTTGTACTGAATTTGGTTAAACGTTTGGCGCATGGTGAATCAAATTTTTAGTGAGTTCATATTCCAACACGTAACTCTCAAAACCGCTTCTATCAGCGCGATTATCATGTTGCAAATCCTCGAGATATCCCTGCGAAAGATTTAAATTCTCTTTCTCATTATGAAATTTATTTACCCCAATGGTTATTTCTTTTCCTTCGCGAAAGCGTCTGGCCCTTTGTTCGGATTGTCTCGCAACTTCACTCCAAATCGTTCCATTGCGATGACAAGTTAAGTATCCCCCTGCTTTTTCAATTTCCTTCAATGTTTCCAGCGCACGTTCGGCTATGTTATCGGTAAGTGTCTCGATGTAATAGGAGCCGCAGCCCACATCGGCCATTTTATTAAAGTAAGATTCGTATTTAAGAATATGTTGCTGGTTAATGGCCAGTCGTTTGGATGAAGGGCTTGGTTCGGGAAATAGAAAGTCATTTTCGATTAAAACCAATTCGTTGCAGCCACCGGCCACTGCGGCCATAGCTTCAATGGTGGTACGCAGCAGGTTATTGTAGCGGTCTGAAATGCTTTTGTTCGAAGGCGTGCTTTCCACTTTCAAATACAAATTATTTTTAATGCCGTATTCGGC
>CALMNJ010000588.1 GCA_937868675.1 uncultured Bacteroidota bacterium
TTGCTATATTTTCAATATCACTCAGTGAGGGTGCCGGTTCGATAACGGGCCTCATTTTTTTAACCCGAAGCGTGTCAAGAACAAAAGACAAGTTTTTTATTTTAGTAATCACTTGTTTTGCCTTTGCACTGTCGGTCGAAACAAGCACACCATTTAGCCATTTACTGGCAAACAGCACGTGCGCAATGGTGTCAACTCCGGTGATGTATGACTTTATCACCGGCAGATCGCTTGTATGATATGCAACAGCGTAGCGGCTGCGGCGGTCAATTGATTTTTGCGTAAGAAAGGCCTTGGGGTTGCTGAGCGAAAACGTGCTTCCGTTTTTATCCTTAAACGATACCCAGTACTTTAATTTTGTTTGTGCCCGTGGCTGCAGAGCGAACAAAAAAATAAGAGGAAAAAAGTACAGGACGCTTTTATTCATAACCAGAGCTTACGTAGATTTGTTTGTACACAATGCCTTTACTGATTCGCATCAAAACCGGCACCTGCGGATTTATTGTTGCTGACGTAACATCAATAATCTCGCGATAGACGAGGCCGGTTCCCTTCGCATATTTTTCATTGTAAGCCTGGTAAGAAATAGCTGTCGAAAAATTTTTTTGTGAAACCAGCAGCACTTTATCAAACCTGGTATTTCCGATCGTTTCCGAACGGTCCACGTAACTGTAGGTATAGTCCAATGCGCCGATTGTATTTAAGGCATTGCCATTCCAGGTTTCCTTATCATGTATTGGGAAACTGAGTTTAGTGTAGCGAACATTTGATTCAAGAACCTGTACCGAGCGGTTGTCGGCATTTACCATCCAAACCTCCTTCATTACCCATGGAATGCTGTCGTAGGGCTTTTGCGGGTTAAATTTCCGGATATAGCGCTCCAACCGGATGGCCGGCCTTCCTGAATTATCGGTATAGGTATCTGCGATTTTTTCCTTGATCTGATATTTGTATTCGGTGGTATCGTGCAGAAGATCGTTGTACAGCACGCTGTCTATTTCATAAACAACGTATTTGCCCTGGCCGGTCGGATAATAATCAAGCCCCAGCGCGGCGGCGTCCGAAGGGATCGTTTTTTTGGCACAGGAGGCCAAAACAAATGCCAGAAAAACAAGTATTGACAGCTTTTTTATCAATCATTTAAAGATAGTAAAAATCCCATTTATGAAATCTTCAAATCATGATTTTTTCAAAGGCCCGGCTACCCAGGCAAAACACTGCCTGCAAAACCAAACCACTGTGGCAACCGTTCACGATATGATGCATGCCGTATTCAGGGAGTGAATACACCCTCAAGCGGATTCCCTTGTGCATCAAAGCGCAGTAAGACAGCTGAGTCTTTTTTACCAGGCAAAATATTACTTATAAAATAACCCTAGAGTCAAGTTTCATTTCAGCCATTCGAAACGCTAACGCCAAGGTCAGAAGCGATACTCCTTGTAGTCTCGGGTAAACTCGCCCTCTTCGAATTTTGGGTTCACCTGCAAAAAATGGTAATTGTATTCTTCAAAAAGTCCTTTGTCGTCAAGCACTTTAATACTAATTGGCAGGAAGTAAAAATGATCAATCCACATTTCAACCTTTTTGCAATACCAGTTGGGAATCTTTATCACCTGCCCCTTTTTAAGTATGTCGAAATAGTCGTTCATTTTTGGGTTTTTCTCCACGATCATGTATTCGGCAATATGAAATTTGCGCGCAATAGAGGTGATGCTCTCGTTGTCCTGCACCGTATAATCCACATACCTGAAGTCCTCATTATTAATCGTGATTTTGTAACACAGGCGTCCGTTAACCTTTTCAGTTCCGGTATATTTAAAACAGTCGTCGAATTTATTTCCCAGCCGGTCTACCGTGTTTTGTATAATGCTGGCAAAGTAGTCGTATCCCATTTCTTTGAGGGTGTGGTGCTGATCCTGGCGCATGAGGTCGCCCATGGGGTCGAGGTTCAGATTAAAATACGGGAACGAATTGGGCTTAACCAGCGCCTTACCGTTGTTTTTGCCCTGCAGCCAAAGCACCTCTATGCCTTTAATGTAAAGGTATATAAGCCTGGGCTGCTTATTAAACTTAACCGAACTTTCGTAATAGTTAAACCCCTTTTTGCCCCGCTCGGTAATTTTAAGGTGATATTTAAGTGCCTTCACATCCTTAATTGCCGTGAGGCTTTTGAGCACAATTTCATGGCATACGGGTTCGTGATTTTGAGAAACAGCACAAAAGCAGAGTGCTATAAAAAGCAGGCTTGCTTTGATTCGGGCTCCCGTGATCGGCATGTTTTAAAAGGCGCAAAAATACCACAAACATTTTATTAAGCCCCGGTAATCCGTAAGTTTTTTAAAAAGTATTTAATAAATATCAAAAAAAGCGCCTGCCTTTCTTATATATTTGAATTAGAAGTTTACATTTGCCGTCCCCGTTCATGAACGTGCAGCAGGTCATAATTGAAGGTATAAAAGAGCAGTTGTTTCACAACAACTATCTTGTGTTGCCAGGTTTTGGCGGTTTTGTGCTGAAACATTCCCCGGCCCATTATACAGCCTCCGCTACGGCTCTGATGCCACCTTCAAAAACAGTAAGCTTCAATTCCCAGCTCAAAATAAACGATGGTGTCATGACGCTCTGGCTTCAGGAAAAACTGAAGATTGATTCTGCTGCCGCCTTAGCCAGTTTACAAGAGTTCGGAACGTACTGTCATTCGGTATTACAGTCCAGACGAAGGCTCAATATTGATGGTATCGGCTTTTTTTACCTTGATTTTGAGAACAACATTTGTTTTGAGCCTCAGGCAGATATGAACTTTATGACCGAAAGCTTCGGACTTTCGCCACTGTATCTAAAGGAACTGCCTGCCCACGCGGAATTACCAAAACAGGAAACTGTTTTTATTGAAAGAAAAGCGGTTGAAACACCCGAGCACCAAGTAACTGTAAAACCAAAGCGCACGGTGCGCCGTTTTGTTGTGCCTGCTATTGCAGGACTTGCTGTTATTGGCCTGCTCTCATTGCTGGTACTCAACTCAAACATACGAGGGCAACTGAATGCCTCGGTATTTGGAACCAACTCGCCGTGTGCGTTTACACCCCTCACCTATCCTGAACTTACACTTGAAGCACCTCAAACTCCGGGTGATACTTACGTAGCGGATGCCAATGGTATTGCGGTTTTGAAACTGGACGAAAATTCTGCAGTTGCCGTTAAGGTAATAGCAACCGAAGGAACCGTTAAAACCAGCCTGACTACACCCACTTCAACACACCGCGTGGCCCGTGGTAATTTTGAAATTGTGCTTGGCTGTTTCAGTGTGCACAGTAATGCCGAAAAAATGATCAAAAAGCTGGAAGGTCAAAATATTTCTGCATTTATTTCTGGTCTCAGGCACAAAGGTATGGATGTGGTTAGTTGTGGCAGTTACGAAACCAAAGATGAGGCTGCCCAGCAACTTCAGGAACTTCGCCAAAAATTTCCTCACGCCTGGATCAAGAGCAGTCGCTGATCTTTTTTACCCCTGATTTTCCTTGTTTTCGTTAGTCTCCGTTTGGGCTGCCTGTTCTGTTTTTTTCCGTTGACGGTTATATAAGCTTGCTGCAAACATTAAAATGCCTGCGAAACCAAATAGCCCCAATAAGCCCCATAACAAACCTGATTGCGATTTTACCACCACCAGAAACACAATAGCCACCAGCAAAACTGTTGCCAGTTCGTTAAACAACCTCAACACAAAGGAGCGGTATTTGAACACCCCCTTTTTTTGCTGGGTAAGAATACTCTGACACTGAAGGTGGTAAACAGTGAGTGCGGCAAGACAAATCAGTTTGAGCCACATCCATGACTGGCTGAAATAATAAGCAAAATTGCTCATCAGAAGCCACACACCAAAAACGTAACTGCCAACCAACGCCGGCCAGCCGATAATGTACCAGAGCCTTCTCTGCATAAGCAGAAGCTGGTCGGTAAGTGCTTTACGCACAGGCTCCTCGCGTGTTTGCGCCTCGGAGGCATAAATAAAAAGACGCACGATGTAAAACAGCGCCGCAAACCAGCAAACCACAAAAACAATGTGAAGCGCTTTAACGTAAGCAAATTCCATACAGCAAAAGTAATGGATTATACCTAAATTTGCGCCCAGCAATAATGAAAGCAAAAACTTCTTCCCAATCGCTAACCATCAACACCGAGGTAGTGCTTCCCAACGACACCAATCACGTGGGCAATCTTTTTGGAGGCAAACTCATGCAATGGGTTGACATAACAGCTGCTATTGCGGCCCAGCGCCATTGTGGCCGCGTGGTGGTTACGGCAGCTATCAATCATGTATCGTTCGATAATCCGATCAAACAAAACAGCGTGGTTACGCTCGAAGCCAAAGTAAGCCGGGCCTTTACCAGCAGCATGGAGGTTTGTGTTGATGTTTCGGTTGAAAACCCGGCAACCGGCGCCAAAACAAAATGCAACGAAGCCATTCTTACTTTTGTGGCCATTGATCAGAATGGTTCACCTTTGCCTGTTCCGCCGCTGGTACCGGAGTCGGATGAGGAAAAAAAGCGTTTCGATGGTGCCCTTCGCCGCAGGCAGCTTTCGCTGGTAATTGCCGGAAGAATGAAGGCGCACGATGCCACCGAACTGAAGGCCCTGTTTGATATAAAATAAACTTATTTTTTGGACGCAGCCCCGGATCCTTCTGCGCCGCTTAATTTTTGAGGATGAAGATCCTTTTTGGATTTTGGTCTTTTTTCGAGTTGCCAGTTAAATCCTGGTAGTTTTGCGTTTGCAATATCCACATCATTTATGGGGTCCACTGTTCCTTCGGTTTTACTTTTCATAGTTACCCGCGCCAGATCACCATTTTTCATCCACATCACAATTTCAGGCGCTTTGGTGCGATTTAAGCCTACAAACTTTTTGTCGTTTTTCACAAAGTAAAGCGCTTCCGCATTTCCCAAAATTGTTGTTTTCCGTATCGAATCCCGAGCTATAATCCCCACAATTGTTTTACCCGTTAATTGATTATAACGGTCGGGGATCAAACTGTCGGCAAGCTGAATAAAAAATGCTTTGCCATCAAGGGTAAACCCTTTAATCTGCTCCTTGCCAATATCCACCTTAATGTATTTGGCTGTGGCCTGAGCCCGGTGGCTCCACATCACAGGCGATTTAAATAACTGAATAAGCGAGTCTTTTGTGTTGAGCGTGGCCGAATCGCAAACCGCCTGCAAATCTTTTTTGAAAAGCCTAACGTGGTGATATGCGTTCAAAAAATTATTTACCGAATCAAGGTCTTTGTGGTACAACGTATCTGCGCCAATAAACAAAGTGTCGTTTTCAACAACACGGGCGTAAATTGCTTTTTTTGTGACCATCGCTTCCGAATTTTTTTCGCGATATTCAATATAATCGCCGTAAATAATTGATTTTTGGGATGTATCTACCAGCGTAACGTTCCTGAAGGCACGGCCCACCTTCAACTTCCGGTCATAATATAAACTGTCGCCCCGCAATTTCTGTTGTGTGGTTACCAGCAAAGCATTTTTACTGAACTGTGCCTTTTCTTTATCCGTATCGTACCATCCGTTCTCACAATAAATGTAATCCGACTTGCTGATGATGATACTCGGCCCCAGGAAATAAGAGGTCCTGGTATTTACTTTATACCGAAGTGTGTCGCAATTCATTTTGTAATCCGGATTTGTAAGCACAACATCATAATGAAAGGAGGCCTCTTTTCCTGACGAATAGTAATGACCGTTTTTACTCACCAACGTGTTTTGCTTGTTTACCAGTGTTCCGCCATCGAAGTAATTGGCAATTGAATTGGCAACATCAAAGGTTAACATGTTAGTGGTAAGTGTCATGTCTTTTTCCACGCATTTTACATTATTATGCAGCGATGCCATTTTTGTTTTGCCGTCGTAAAACAGTTTTTCTCCTGTTACACGAATACTGTCGCCCTTTGTAATCAGTACATGACCGGTGGCCTCCATTTTATTTTCCTCGTCGTACAGGTATGCGGTGTCGCAATAAAGAAGGGCACCTTCATGTTCACAAATTACATTTCCCCTCAGTATCTGTGCGTTTGTCCGTGACTTATCAAACGAAAGGCTTTCCGCCTGCTTTATTTTGATAAGCCTGGTTTTTCCATCGCCCTGTGCAGGAAAAGGTGTGGAAAGTAAAACTCCCATAAAAAACAATATGTTATGCCACGACTTAAACATTTCGTTTCACGGGTTGCCAGATACTTGACTGAATGCCGCGGGTAAACCTTATAAAGCCGGCCAGCAGTGCCAGATTCATGAGGTAAAAATGACTGATGAATTTAAGGGTTGGGTTAGTGAACTCCAATACCTTGTCGAATGCCGGTAGTAGAAATCCGGCGAATTGCAAGAGAAAAACAAGCAGATACCAGAACGAGCCGGAAGCCAGGAATGCGGAGGTAATAAACATTAAAATCAAAAAAAACGGTGTGAGCCAGCGCAGTACTTTATGCGACCAGAATGTATAGCCCAGAGGTGTCCAGAAACGCACTAACAGGGCTCTGAAAAAAAACAGGTTCTGAAAATTACCCGAAGATATCCGCACTTTTCGTTTGTATTCGCCTTCAACTGCTCCGGGAACATCCTCAGAACAAAGCGCTTTTGGATTGAACAACACCTTTTTGTTTTTAAGAATTACCTGAAAGGTGATATAAAAATCATCCACATTAAATTTAGAAGGCACTTTGCTAAAAAGGCTGTTTCGTATGGCGTAACATCCACCCTCGGCCCCCATCACCAATTCAAGGGCATTGCTCTCTGCAGCCTTTACCCTGTTTTCGAGCGACAGGTACACTTTTTCCTGGTACGAAATGCCATCATTATTTACCGTCTCCTTAATAATATTGGCGGCTACAATGCCTACTTCTTCATCTTTAAAATATTTAACCAGTTCGTAAATCACGTCGCGTCCAAAAATCACATTCGCATCCGTCATAATCAAAATATCCTCGTCGCACAGCGATTGTAAATGATTAATAATATTAATCTTCCCGGTTCGGCCCTCAAAATTTACAAGCTCCAGACGGGGATAGTTTTTTTGCAGCTCCTGAATGATAGAATCAGTGCTATCGGCCGAGGCATCAGAGCCAATGTAAACCTTGAGTTTGTTTACAGGGTAACCTGTGTTGAACACGGACACGATTTTTTCACGGATTACCTTCTCTTCATTATAAGCAGCTATAAGAACTACCACTGCAGGCAAATCGTCTTCCTTTTCGTACATGGCACGCTTAAATCTGGGCTTCGGAAAAAAGAAAACCATTGACATGGGATACACCGCATACGTATGCAGTACAGGAAGCATACTCAATAAAAATATCACTTCCAGCACACTATCCATTTATCAGCTTTTTGTAAAACTCCATGAGCTGCGAAACCACTACCGCATTATCAAAACGGCCAGCCGCAAAAGACGCAGCATTTGTTTCGAGCTTTTTCCTCAGTGTTTCATCTTTGAGCAGCTTAACCACGGCTTCTGAGAAACCTTTTGCTGTGTCCTCAATGATTATATTTTCACCATTAGTACAGGCAATTCCTTCGGCCCCGATACTGGTGCTTACAATCGCCTTGCCATACGACATGCCCTCGATGATTTTGATACGCAGGCCACTGCCCGACCACAATGGAACGATCATTACCTGATTTTGCCTGAAAAACAATTTGCCGCTTTCTACATTTTCAACAATAAGAACATTAGGGCGGTTAATATGAAAGAATTCAAGAGGCATACCTCTGCCTGCAATAATTAACTTGGCCTCGGGCACCAACCGATGCACATCGTTCCAGCAATGGTTCAGGAACCATGCCACGGCCTCCTGATTAGGCAGCCAGTCCATAGAGCCAAAGTAGAAAATGGTTTTTTGTTTTTGAGGTGTTGTAGCGGGTTCCTGATATTCCTTTATATCCACGCCGGCAATGCAGGTGCACTGAGGGCCTTTGAAGCCAAGGGCGGTAAACGAAGTTTGATCGTTTTCGGTAATCGGAACGATGGCGTCAACATGGCGCATCACCTCCAGTTCAAACCGTTTCAAACGATCGTTCTGTAAAGCGAAATAAAACTTCCGGAGTTTCGATTTCTCGACCGAAATATGCCTTTGCCAGATAAAATGCTCCACATTATGGGCCCGCAAAACAATTTTTGCGGACGAATGTTTTTTTATCACATCAATATACACTCCCATAAACAAACCCTCCAACTGCACAATGTCGAAACGGTTTTGCCTGAGGATGTTTATCAATTGTCTCTCAAATTCGCCGAAATAAAATCGCGACACAAAATACGAGCGTGAAGTGAACAGGTTCAATAGCGCACCTGATATGCTTGTGTTCGTATTGCGGTAAACCGAACGATAATTACTTGTTTTCCTGAATTGCTCGGGCACACCATCATCGGGTTTAAAATGCTTTTTTGTATTAATGGTTAACAAATGAAGCTCCACTTTATTTTCTATGAGGCCGCGCGCCATGTTATAGATAGCAATACTACTGCCGTCGTTGGCAGGAAAAGGGGCCTTATTGCATATTTGCAAAATCTTCATTCCTTATTTTTTTGTTTGAAGATTTTACCAATCCATGAATAATAAATCGTTACATCAAAAATCACCGAATCGTTTGCTGCCTTGTACGTAAGAAAAACACTGATGGGAACAAAGATAACGAGCGGCATCCATAGCGCCTGCCAGGGCGGCATCCTTCTTTCGAGAGCAAGCTGCATGTAAATTTCGGTCAGGATATAGTATGCCAGGAAAAAGAATACCGAAACAATTACCGGCAATCCCAAACCTCCCTTTTTAATAATTGCGCCGAGCGGTGCCCCGATAAAAAAGAGTATAATACAGGCAAAACAAATCACAATTTTTTTATGCCACTCCATCTGACAACGAACTTCAGCATCCCTGTCGGTGTCTATATTCATCTGCATGGCATCAATATTTCCGGCGGCACCCCTGCACACATTTTGCGCGTTTTGTATAGCGCTGTTAAAGTTCTCAATTTTAAGGCTGTCGTAAAATGTCCGTATGTTAATGAGGTTGTTTTTGGGGTTGCCCTGAATAAAGGAAGAGGTACGTGTATAAAAATTTTTGAGGGCCTGCACTTTCAGGTTATCACGGCGGCGCTGCAAAACCCGGTGGGTTGAATCGGCTACCGAATCAAGCTGCCATATGTTCAGCATTTCCTCATTGCCTTTAAAAAGTTCCTCGTTGGTGCGTTTCAGTTTAAAATCCTCGAGCGGAATGCTTACCTGAAGCTGCCGGTAATTGAGTTGCGACAGATTACGCTTGTTTGTACCTTCATTTCCCTGCTGAACGGTTTCCTCATAGCGGTTACCATCACGAAGAGTAAGTATCAGTGCCGAGGTATCGCTGTTGGTGGTCATTTTTCCGGTTTTGGCATACATCTGAACATTATTGCCAATA
>CALMNJ010000589.1 GCA_937868675.1 uncultured Bacteroidota bacterium
CAACTTCTTCGCCCATTACGACAAACTGGTTCAACGTCCCATTCAAAGTCAGATCAGACCACTGGACTATTACTACATGAATGCAGGAAGTACCACACCTTTGATCAACAATCCAAACCAAAGACCTCAGGAAACTGTAGATTATGAGCTTGGCTTCTCTCAGGTTCTTAACGAAAGGAAAAGCGCCTCTATGACAATTACCTCTTTTTACAAGGAGAATCGTAACCTTATTAATCAAAAAATTGTGGTTGGGGCGTATCCAAGAAACTACATCATTTATGACAATATTGACTTCTCAACTGTAAAAGGCCTTTCATTTGTATTGGATTACCGCCGCAGCGGTGGATCGCAGTTCAAGTTTAATTACACGCTTCAGTTTGCCGATGGTTCAGGTTCAAACCAGAACTCAGGAGCGAACCTTGCTTCTTCAGGTCAGCCTAACCTTCGGGTACTGCAGCCACTTGACTTCGATGTACGTCACAACTTTGTACTCAATTATGACTATCGTTTCGGCGCCAAAAAAGATTACAAAGGGCCAATTTATAAAACCAAAAAAGGCAAGTCAGTGCAGGTGTTCGAAGATGTTGGTTTCAACCTCACCTTTAACCTCAACTCAGGGGCTCCTTACACCCGCTGGAGCAGTGCCGTACCTCTGAATGGCGGAAGCAGGTCAAACATTGCGGGTCAGATCAACGGATCTTCAAAACCATGGAATTTCCGTGCCAACCTTCGTGTTGACAAAAACATTCCACTTACATGGGGCAAAGAAGATGCCGACAAAAAGAAATCAGCCAACCTCAATGTTTATCTGCAGGTGCTTAATTTGTTCAACACCAAAAACGTGCTCAACGTTTACAACTTTACCGGTACTCCAAATGACGATGGATACCTCGCTTCTTCACAGGCACAGTCTGCCCTTGCTATAACTAACAGCGCAGCCGCATTCACGGATCTATACACCATCCGCATGAACGCACCTGGCAACTACAGCTTACCGCGTCAAATCAGGATTGGTGTATTGTTTGAATTCTAACGACAGAGAAAAAGTTTATCATGAAAAAATCGCTCATACTTATCGCTGCACTCGGTTCCCTGACAACATACGCCAGAGAAAAAGCAGCGTCTGAACGCCCTGCTTCCGGTAGCTATGGCCATCGCGTGCTGGCTAACTGCGCAGCCCCAAAAGCCAGCAAGGAAATGTGGCTCAACAACGTGAGAACCATCATTTACAGTGGTGGAGATATGTGGTGGGATCTTAACGGTAATAATAATGCCTATTACTATATTCCGGCTGTCCAAAACAGAGCCAATGGTGTTTCATCAACATTTGCGGGCTCAATTTGGCTTGGCGGACTTGATGCTGGCGGCCAGCTTAAAGTAGCAGCTATGACCTACCGTCAGAATGGTATTGACTTCTGGCCTGGACCTTTGGATACAACAAATGCCTTCGCCGATCCTGAGCAGTGCGCCAAGTTTGATAATATATACACGGTTACACGTGCCGAAGTGGATAATTTTGTGGCTTCTGGTTTTGCCAATCCAACTCAAAACATCATTAACTGGCCTGGCAATGGAGACATAAGCAAGAATCAGGGCTTGCGACTGGCGCCTTTTATTGATGCATCCGGCGATGGAATATACGACCCGGCCTCGGGCGACTATCCTGCATACGATGTGGAAAATAAGGCTGAAAAAGACAATCTGGGATTCTGTAAAACCAAACTTTTCGGAGATTACACGCTGTTCTGGGTGTTTAACGATAACGGTGGAGCGCATACCGAAACACAAAGTAACTCACCGATTGGTGTGGAGGTAAGAGCACAGGCTTTCTCCTTTAAAACCAACGATGAAATTAACAACATGACATTTTACAGTTATGAAATTCATAACCGGTCTTCATTTCAGCTCAACAGCACCTATTTCTGTATTTGGGTGGATGCTGACCTCGGCTATTATCTTGATGACTATGTAGGTTGTGACGTGTCGCGTGGTTTAGGTTACATATACAACGCGGATACTTATGATGAAACAGCTGCTGGTGTGAACGGTTATCTTGATTATCCGCCCGCTTTAGGCTGCGATTTCTTTAAAGGTCCTTTGGCCGATCCAAACGATGGTATTGATAATAACTACAACGGACAGATAGATGAGGCCGGCGAAACAATTCAGATGAGCCGCTTTACCTATTACAACAATAATATCGGCGCCTTTCCTCCTCAAACTACCAATCCCGACATTGCTATACAGTACTACAACTACATGACCGGAAAATGGAAAGATGGCTCATTCTTTACATTTGGTAATAATGCATATGGTGGTTCAACCCCCGTAACGTTCGTTTACGATGGAGATCCGGTGGCAGGCACCGGATGGACTGAAAAAAGTGCTGGAAACCTTCCCGGCGACCGTCGCTTCCTTCAATCGGCCGGACCTTTTACGCTCAAGCCTGGCGCAGTGAATGAGATTACGTTTGGTATGCCCTGGGCGCAAAGTCCAAGCAAAGGCGGTAATATAGAATCAGTTAAATTGCTTTACAGCGCTGACGACAAGGCTCAGGCGCTTTTCAAAAATTGCTTCAAATTGCTTGATGGACCTGAAGCGCCAAACCTTACCGTGCAGGAACTTAACAACGAACTCATTGTTTACCTGACTAATGAAAAAGGTAAATCTAACAACTATAAAGTTTACAATAATGATTATGCAGAGGCCGACATTTCTATCTCGCCGGACCCAACCTCACCAATAGCAGCATTAAAACACCCTGACTCACTATACAGATTCGAAGGTTACATCGTTTATCAGGTTGTCAGCGACGCCGTTACTTCAACCGATCTCTCAGATCGTACAAAAGCAATTCCTATCTTCCAGTGCGATGTGAAGAACGGACACGGAAAACTGATTAATTACGAACTGGATAATGCCCTCGGTTCTTATGTGCCAAAACTGAAGGTAGATGGTGCTGACAATGGTATTAAGAGTACATTCAAAATCACTCAGGATGCCTTCTCAACAAGCGCTGACCGCAAACTGATTAACAACAAGCAGTATTACTTCCTTTCCGTTGCCTACGCATACAACGAGTATCTGCCATACAAACAGGACGTTTCGCCTGCTCAGAGCCAAACAGCTAATTATCTTGGTCAGAAAAAGCCATACCTTGAAGGCCGCAAAATTAAGCGTGCTGCGGGTACCCCACATAATACCGATGCCGAAAAAGGTGGCACCGTAATTCAGGCCTTTTACGGTTTTGGTCCCAAAATTACCCGCATCGAAGGCCAGGGCAACGGAGGTAATATGCTTACCTTAACCAGAACCTCTGAGGACGAAATTGTTTCTTCTTCAAGTTCTTTCGTAAGCAAGGTAACCTATGAAAATGCTCAGGGCCCGCTTAATATTAAGGTGGTTGATCCGCTCAATGTGAAAAACGGTGACTTTACATTCCGTTTCATCAATAAAACCGTTTCTAGTACAACACCAAATCTGGCTCGTAACTCAATGCGGCCGAACCCACGCTATGGTAAGCCTATAAGCAGCTCATCAAGTGTGATAGATACGGTTAAGTTTTTAGGAACCCTTGCTTCGCTGAACGTAGAAACAACAAGCTGGGAATTAAAGGATTTAAGCACCGGTAAACTTTACTATCCAACCGAAATAAAAGCATTTGGAAACGATTCTCTCTATCAAACCATTAAGGTTGGTAACGAGTTTTATTTTGCCGACCTTGGACTTTCGCTTAATATCACGCAGTCATCAGATCCTGGCGAAAGCACTAACCGCTACACGGATTATCTGTCGCAAACAGCGGATTCTGTTGTAGCCGCAGGACCAAAGGAAGGATCATTTATCAATGCAAGCATCGCTTACGAAAATGGAACTTCGGGTTGGCTTTCCTTTATTAAAGATGTTGACGGAGAAACACCATACAACTGGATACACTCCGGCAGCAATAAAACAACCGGACTTGAAGACGCTTATTACAAAAAGAACAGCGACGGAAAAGTGGAGGTTTTTTATGACCCAAACAAGCAGTTTGGAAAAATACTTGAATCAAGCTGGGCGCCATATCCTCTTTGCGCAAGCTATTATTCGATTACTCCCGGTACAAGTGGAAGCCCATCGCGTATCTTCTGCGGTCCGGGCTTTGATGGCGCTGCATGGGCACAGGATGACTATTTTAAGAACACCTACGCAAAACAGGCTACCACCAGCAGTCCGGATCTTACAAATACCGACATCAGAAAACTGAATAGTGTGTTAGTTGTTTTTACTCCCGATAAGAGCAAATGGACGCGTTGCGTAGTGCTTGAAATGCAGGAGAAATCATTATTAAGCGAAGGGCATGCCATTTTCTTCTCGCCGCGTAAGCACAGGTCGGTTGATAAGAACGGAAATGTTGATACCACCACCAATGTAGCGAGTGAAAGCCTTGAAAACGCTAACTTTATTTCGCCTAACGGCATGGGATGGTTCCCCGGCTATGCTATTAATATTGAAACCGGCGAGCGCCTCAATATGGCATTTGGTGAAGACAGTTACCAGAAAGAAAATAACGGAAATGACATGATATGGAATCCAACAAATGGCTTGAACTTCCCTTACTCATATGCAATGGGTGGAAAACACTTTGTTTATGTGTTTGGTGGTAACAATGTAAATACACGTTTCTGGAAAACACCTACCAGTACCTACGTTTGGGAAGATGACTTGTTTGATAAGCCGGTAGGCTTTGGCCGCTATGATTATGGAAAGAAAATGATGGATGTATTCCAGAATTTCTTTGTTCCTAAGGTGTACAATCGTGCCAGTGAGATGAATGGACGCGGATTGGCCCCTTTCAACGCGATTGAACGCGACATCATGTGGGTGTCAATGCCTTATCCTGGATCGTCATACCAATTTAAAAAGCCCGACCAGATGCCCTCTGAAGTGAGGTTCCAGATTAACGTAAGCAAGCCTTATCGCTACGGCTGGTCTGGTATTGCGAACATTACTCCTTCATCAAATCTGGATTATGGCGCGCTCAATAAGCTTGT
>CALMNJ010000590.1 GCA_937868675.1 uncultured Bacteroidota bacterium
AAAGGCCCTTTTCGATTTATTTCGGAGGGGCCTTTCGCTTTATGGTACTGAAGCGTACGAGGAACGAGTTCTGCTTCATGTGCAAAGTTCGATAATTTCAATGTGCAGGGTACAAAAAGCAAAAGCCGCTGATTTTCAGCGGCTTTTTAGTTCGATAGCTCTTCACCCGGAAACACCATGTCGAACTTTCATACGGTCAGGAACGTCCCTTATGCTAAAAAATTTTCTTTGTTCTCAAATTGAGAACTTTTATCTTATATTTGCCTAAGAAGGATTATGCATATTATCTCCCGAACAAGACTTATCAATTTCTGGACGAAACATCCCGATTCGGAAACTCCTCTAAAACTCTGGTTCAAGAAGGTAAAACAGGCCCGGTGGAAAGGAATAAATGACATTAAGAGAGATTTTCCCACTGCCGATTATATTGGGAACGATAGAGTTGTTTTCGATATCAAAGGAAATAAGTATCGTCTGATTGTTTTAGTTTTTTTTTTTTTTTTTTTAGATGTTTATAAGATTTGTCGTAACACATTCAGAATACGATAAGGTTGACGCTAAAAACGTTTGAAAGATAAGGCATGACAGGAATATAAAGTTGATAAAAACTGATTAGACAATGAAAATGATAAAACCAATACGCACAAAAGCAGATTATAAGGCTGCTTTAGAAAGAATAGAAGAATTAATAGCTTTAAATCCAAAAAAAGGGACAATGGTTTACGATGAGCTTGATGTGATCGGAACACTTGTATCTGCTTATGAAGACATTCATTATCCGATTGATGCGCCTGACCCCGTGGAAGCCGTTAAATACGTGATGGAAGAAGAAGGATTAAAACCTAAAGATCTTGTTTCTTACTTCGGCAGTAAAGGCAATGTTTCTGAATTTTTGAATCATAAGCGTAAACTTTCCATAAGGACAATTAAAGCGCTTCACGAAAAATTAAAACTACCTTATGAAGTCTTACTTGCATAACTATTTATAAAGATCCCTCATTACTGACGCGTTTCCCCCAAATTCAGCTTTTAGCGGTTCCGAAAAGATAAAACCGAACACAGACGGGCTTCTTTGACTTTAAAAAATTTTCAGAACCGTTTCAATTCCATAAAAGATTTAAGTTTCCTAATTCTGTTAAAATCTCCGATAAGGTTCGATAATTTCAAACTTCAGAGTACAAAACAAAAAAAACCACTGAAAATCATCGCTTGTTTTAGTTGGATAATTAGATGTTTTTTCCTTTATCCACTGCATTTTCCGATTAACACTTGGGCTTGGTTTAACGCTAACATCCAAACTTTATTAGGCAGTTGTGTTTATTTGTTGTACATTTGCGTACTTCATCAGAAGATTGTATTACAATCTGTTTGTAACCTCCTCCCTTACAATCCGGTAAATTTTACATTTTCTTTTTAGAACAACTGGCTTTGCATTGTGCAGGGCCCGGATTAATACTTAACAAACAAAAAATGACATTTTCAGAATTAAAGATCATTAAGCCGCTGGTTGCGGCTTTAAATAACTTAAACTATCATCAACCCACACCTATCCAGCAGCAAGCCATTCCGCACATATTGAACGGAAGCGACATTTTTGGCTGTGCCCAGACTGGCACCGGCAAAACCGCGGCGTTCTCACTTCCCATACTACAACTGTTAAGTGCAAAACAACGCGGTGAGCGCCGAAAGGTTAAAGCGCTTATACTGGCTCCCACACGCGAGCTTACTATGCAAATCAGCGAAAACATGCGCAGTTACAGCAAAGGCTTAAATATTTTCCATACCACTGTTTTTGGGGGAGTATCGCAACACCAGCAGGTAAAAGAGCTGCAAAGGGGCACTGACATCCTGATTGCAACGCCGGGAAGGCTCCTTGACCTGATGCAACAGGGTTATGCCGACCTCTCAGGTATTGAGTTTTTTGTACTCGACGAAGCCGACCGCATGCTGGACATGGGGTTTATAAACGACATTAAAAAGATCATTGCGAAGCTACCCTCGAAAAAACAAACCCTTTTTTTTTCCGCTACGGCTGCACCAGACATTATGAAACTGGCCAACACCCTGTTAAAGGACCCCGTGAAGGTTTCTG
>CALMNJ010000591.1 GCA_937868675.1 uncultured Bacteroidota bacterium
GTTCCAGTTTTTGATTACATATAAAAACACCATCAAGGGTGGCCAGCCATACCTCGTCGTTATGCGGCCGTATTTTTTTCACACTGTTGAGCAAATAAGGCCCCACCTGCCGGATGAGTTTAAAAGCTGTTACATCGGTGATTCCTGACTCGTGTGCGGCATAGAGTGTGTTGTTTACTAAGGCCAGATCGTTGATGTAATAATTAAGCTCGTTGCGCACAAGATGCTCATACTTTTTTGTTTTAAAACCATACGTATAAAGCCCTTTGCTGGTGGCAATATATAGTAAATCGTTTGTTTTCAAAAAAGCATTTACCTGGGTTTTGTAATCAGTAAACGAAATTAATGTGTCTAAAACACGCGAACCATCGGCATTACACAGCAACACATTCGCAAACCAATCGGCCAAAACACTTTCCTGTCCCGATATGGGGTAAAACTGCCGCGCAATAACCGGCTTAAACTTGTAGGTGTTTTTCGAATCAAAAAACATGGTTGGCGAGAGATCCAGCTCGCTACGCTTTGTGTAATACACAATGTCGTTCAGGAGAGTTATACCGGTAACAGGCTCCATCAGCATCTCGTCGGGTTTCGAGAGCACTTTGGTTTGATTACTGGTGAGGTTTAGGCCATAGAGTCCGTTACTGGTAGCTGCCACAAGCAGATTACCTTTTACATACACAGAGTTTACGTTCAGATTTTTATTATTGTAGGTAAAATTTATATTGTTGAAAAAGGGGTTTTGAATGTAGTATACACCATCGTTAATGGTTCCAACCCAAATATTTTCGTGTGCATCCATGTAAATGCAGTTCACAAGGGTTGATGGAAGTCCAAGTACTCCAAACACATCATACACTGCACCATTTTTATAGAGATAGATGGTTTCGTCGGGGCTGGCGGTAAACCAGATTCTTCCGAAATCGTCGGCCAATATGCGTGTAATATTTCTATCGCCATCGGGTAAGAATGTAGAGCTTTTGGTAGGGTATGCAGGCACAATTTCATTTTCCACAGCAAGTCCATTCAGCAAGAAAATTCGCCCGCCTGCACCTACAATAAGTTTCCCTTCTTTGTTTTGCGCGATGGCGTGAACGGCGATGTTTTGTAAAACGGGTAGTTTTATCTGGCCAGACCCTGTAACTTCGTAAAGCCCGTCGCGCCGCCCCACAAGCAACCTTCCGTCACTTGTTTTAAAAAGGCAATACGCTACGTTAAGTTTATCCTTTTGCTTGATAGCATCAGGAATAAGTCTTCCCGTAGCCAGCTCCAGGGCCTGCAGCTTTATGCCTGAGGTGAGAAGGTAAACATAGCCATTCATCACCACCACGATGTCGGCATTGTTGTCGGGAATTCGGAGTTGTGGAAGCAGTTCGTATTTGCGGCTCTGGATATTATAGTTTGCAATGCCTTCGTTGTTGATTGACAGCTGGATTTCTTCGTTGTTTTTGATGGTTGTGGTCAAAAGGGCATTACTTTTCAAACTATCAATGTCGAGTTTGTTGCAATTGTAGCCATCGTAAAAAAACACACCGTTTTGTGTAGTAAAGTACATCAGCCCATTGCTGTGCTGCTCAATATTGAATATGTTGGCATTCGTGAGCCCTTCCTCGCTACCCAGCTTCTGAAAATTAAAGGATGGTGCCTGACCGGTGGCCGTAATAAAAACCAAAATGGCAAACACAATGCCTAGGTTTCGGCCAAAGAAAAATGTGTGTTTATGAGGAATACGCTCCATCTTCGTGCCCGGGAAGGAATAACATATAAAAATACAAAAAGCCCGCCAAAGAACGGGCCTTGTGTTTTTTGGTACGGTCTGGAGATTTATTTTGGTGTTACTGATTTTGTTTTAATGAACTCAGCAAAATCCTGCACACGGGCCTTACTCACCTGCACACGCGTGCCATCGCTTAATATCACCTCTCCGCCCTCGTGGTTGCTGTATTCCTTTACAAAGTTGATATTAATGAGGGCCGAACGGTGAACCCTGAAAAAATCGGAAGAGGGTAATATCGTTTCAAATTCCTTGAGGGTTTTGCTGGCAATTATTTTTTTCTGCCCGTTGAGAAAAAGATTGGTATAGTTATCACTGGCCTCGAGCCATACGATGTCTTTAAAATCAACCAGTGTAAACCCCTTGCTGTGGTTAATAAGCACCAGGTTTTTGTCTTCGCCCTTGGTACCGGCCGGGTTTCCTTTTGACTGATAATGCACCACAACTTTATGCACGGCGCTTTGCAGCTCACTTAGCATCAATGGTTTAAGAAGATAATCTACCGCGCCTGCTTTTACCGCCGTAATACCATGCTCGCTGTAGGCGGTAAGAAAGATCACACAGAAGTCGCGGTCGTAAATTCCTTCCAGCATCTGGAAACCATTCATGCCCGGCATGTTGATGTCGAGGAACACAACGTGTGGCTTAAGTTCCTGTATTTTCATTTTACCGGATGGCCCATTGTCGGCCTCGCCAACAATTTCAATTTCCGGACAATAGTTTTGGATCATATTCCGGGTATTGCTCCGGCTGTCCTCCTCATCATCAATGATAACTGCGCGGTACTTTTGCATAGGATTAATTTTTAATAGTACTAAGCTAAGTAATTAAATTTTGAGTTATAACGCAACTTAGCAAAGAAGCCACACTAATGAGTGAGAAGTTTATTAGGTATGGGCAATAAAAAAACCTGTTGCAAAAACAACAGGTTTTTTTAATCTATTTTTTTGTGATTATTGGTCGCCCATGTAAATTGGTTTTACTTTAAGTGGCACATAAAGTCCCATAGTCATCATAAAATACATGTTTTTTACGTTAACCGGTACCGACTTGCTGGGATCCGACTTAAAGCCCGGGCGACTGCCAAGTTCCCATTTAAAGCTAAACCCCTGCTCTTTGGGATGACGCGAAAACCCGCCGATACGCCAGCCAAATGATGTGGTTTTATCGTACTTCACATTATATGTTACACCATTGCTTTTAAAATCGGTGAGGTGGAAGATTGGAGCGTACATCACATCTATGAAAAAATCGCTGTAGCGGATATTGCTCCTGGTGCCATATCCTTCCACATCAATAACAAGATTGTGTATGGTACGGAACTGGAAGCCACCGTACAATGAGGTGATGGTAATGCCACCAAGCTGAGGTACAGTCATATTTACAACCCCGCTTCCGGTTGACGCCGCTTCAGTGTAGTTAAAAACAGGCGAAAGGGTTGCTGATTTTGCCTCGCGGTAGCTATAAGAGGTTCCGCCTGCCGAAAATTTAAGCAAACTATCTCCCATATTTTTAGAATCATAGTTCAGTGTATTGACGTATTGCTGGGCCCCAACACGGAACGCAATAATACTGCGAACTTTGGCGGGCACTCCACCTTTTATATACACGGTGGTGGTGGTTTGGTAATTGCCACTGTACGAGGTAGAGCGGCTAAGAATGATCGGCAGGTTCCGGTTTACCGTTCTGTTGGATAAAACCAGACCAATGCCGCCTTCCATGTTAAAATAGTTATAGGTGTTTTTATTGGATAACCTGTAATTGTTTGTTCCAAAGCTCATTCGTGAATCAAAGTTTAACAGGAGGCTTTTTCCCATCATGTGTTCGGCCCTGACACCCCAGCCGAATGCATAGCCCATACTATTGTTATTGGCATTGTGCCCATTGAGCTCAATAAAGAAAGGGTCTATTGAGGCCGAAAAATTACGAATATCATAAGGATCGTTTTTTTCGTAAGTGTATTTTACCGACTGAGCCTTTGTATTAAAAGGTACCATGGCAACCAGTCCTGCAGCAACTATATGTATAATTTTTTTCATAATCTTTACGTTTTTAGCTGTAATTAAAAGAAACGGGTAATACCAAATTTTAAAACAAAGGACGTTACCTTGGCGTCGCCCATGGGAGGTACGATATTTCCATCGGCCAGCGGCTGGTAGGTGAGCGATTTGTGGTAGAAGCAGGGCATAACCGACACACCGTATTTCTGGTACAGCGAATAGGCAATGGTTCCTTCCAGATAATAACCGGAACCACCATTCAGCAGGCCTTTTTTGCGGTAAAGTTCATACCCGAATTTGGCTGCAGTTCTGAGTTTTCCGAACTTTTTGTACGCCACCAAACCGATGCCGTAATTGAGATATACACGCTTGTTTTTAAAAATATGATCCATAGGCTTGGTAAGCGAATCCAGATTGGATGTGTTCCAGCCAAAATTGAGGTTTGGACCTATCCGGAACTGATCGCCATCGCCAAACAAATAGCCCAAACGCATGGCGGTAACGGCGCCTTCGGCTTTTGATATTTTTAAACGGTTGTCGTTGGCCTTGTTGGTTTGTGTAGCCCCGTAATACAATGCGCTAAAGTCAGCGTTCACATACCAGTGATTACTGATGCGGTCAATCATCAGCAAAGGGAAGCCTGCCCCGTATTTATACTTACCGTAATAGGGAGTTTTTACACTCACAAAACCCACCTGGGCACCCGGAAAGTACTGGCAGTTCATGCCTACTCCCTGGGCCTTGATTGAACTGCTGGCCACAAGCAGCACCATTAAAAGCGTAATTGTTTTTTTCATAATTGTTTCTTTTTATTGGTTCTACAAATTTAGTTCCTGTACATTTTTAACTCCATACCCAATGCCGGGTATTTTTTAATTTTTCAAAATGGTAAACTCAACCCGCCTGTTCAGTTGCTTTCCCTCGTCGGTATCGTTGCTGGCAACGGGTTTGGTTTCGCCATACCCCTTTGCGGTAATTCGGCCCGCATCTATTCCAAGGCTTATCATATACTCGGTCACCGATTTTGCACGGTCTTCAGATAACTTCAGGTTGGCATCGTCGGCACCAACATTATCCGTGTGGCCCGAGAGCTCAATGGTCATGCCTTTGTTTTGTGACATAAGGCCTGCAAGCCTGTCCAGTTCGGGGTACGATTCGGGTCTGAGGGTGGCTTTTCCGAAATCGAAAAATATATTGTTCAACCGGATGGTTGTTCCAACTTCCAGCGGCACCAGGTACAAATCGCGCTTTATTTCCTTGTATTCGGCTACGGAGGTGAGATCCAGATTGTCGGACACGGAAATGTACTTCTCGGCATAGGCCATAAACCCATAATTCTTTCCATACGGCAGCACAATCTTATACTCGCCGCTTTGCGCATTGCTCACCGCCACACCCACGTTTTTTCCGTCACTCAGGTTTTCGTACTCAATGTTAGCCCCCAGCGGTTCTTTGGTTTTGGCATTAAAAACTTTACCGGTTATAAGCACCACAGGATTTGGCCTGAGCTCCTGAATCAGTTTTACCTTTACGATATCTTCGCCACCGCCAACCGAGTTTTTTGAAGATACCAGATAAGCTTCTTCACCCCGCGCATCAAGTGTATAATAGGCGTCCCAATCGTCACTGTTCACTGTAGGGCCCAGGTTTACAGGCTCCGACCAGTTTTGCCAGGTATCATCAAGGCGTTTGGTCATCCAGATATCCTGACCGCCAAGTCCCCCTGGTTTGTTTGAGGAATAATAAAGCGTAATGCCATCAGCGGCCAGAAATGGCGCAAACTCATTATAGCCCACATCGCTGAGTGATGTTATTTTTTCAGGTTCGGTCCATGTATTGTGGTTAAGGGCTTTTCCAACGAATTTGGTAAAGTCCTTAATAGACTTAGGCTTGTTCCAGGGGTCGCGCAAAATCAGTTTGCTGAAGTACAGGTCGTGTTTACCACCATTTGAGTTATCTGAAAAGGCATAAATCATTACTTTACCATCGGGGGTGAGGAATGAGTTGTTATAATTTCCCATGTCGGAGTATTTCTTATAGTTTTTGATCTCCAGTTTTTTTGGCTCCTTCCATTCGCCTTTTTTGTTTCTTACGATCACCGAAAGACCCGCCCCTTCATATTCGCCGTCTTCAAAAGCGCCTCTTACCAAAAGCTGGTTGCCATCGGTTGAAACATTCGATACGCTCGAACTCTTTCCGCGGTGGTTAAGTGGCTCGCCCGGGTGCACCGCCGGCGACCAGCCATTACCCTGCCAGGTGCAATACCAAACATCCTGGCTGGCAAAATTGGTTGAGTGGCCGTCGCGTACAAAATACAGTGTTTTTCCATCGGCTGTAATTACGGGCAGCAACTCGCCGGCAGATGAGTTTACATTGGTGCCCAGATTTTCGAGCACCGCTTTGGTAACAATGGAGTGGGTGCCGGTTTGTGCCCTTAGCGTTTCATGCATCGAAAACGCAAGTAACGAAAGGCAAACCACGCATTTAACAAACGTTACGCCGCTTAACTTCCGGATTATTTTTCCGCCTTGATTTACTTTGCTCTTCATGTGTTCAATCTTTGGCTCAAATTTGCCCAAGTACATATACTCTGACAATACCCGGCTATGGGTATTTTTTGTAATTCATGCTTTTTTGTAAAACGGAGAACAAATCCGGCCAATCGTTTTCCTAAAAAATATTTCAGGAATGGCCCAATACTCTATGTACTAAACTATATGCTTTTGTTTACCAGCTCTGCGCAACAAATATAATTTCGGGTTTTAAGAACTACAAAAAAAACGCACTAATTTTTATCAGTTTTATTTTTAACATCCTAAATAGAAAAAAAAGATATAACTTAGACTTAATTTCGTTCCTTTATTTAAGCGTTTAACTTCAAATTCACCTCCCGCATGAAAAAAATTTTTACTCTCGTTTTTCTTTTGAAGATTTTGCTCGTAACCGCACAGCCTGCAGGCTGGCTTTACAACCTTCCCATCAACGTTAACAACCCTAACTCACAAAACGGGGTTGACTATCAGCTTAAACTGACGGTAAACACGCAGAGTCTTATTTCTGCAAACATGATGAATGCCAATGGTTCGGATATCCGCTTCGGAGGCACTTGCAATGGAACCATCAATTTTTTCAACTATTGGATAGAGTCTGGGATTAACACAACAAGCACTACCATATGGGTTAAAATTCCATTGCTTCCTGCCAACAGCAATACTCTTATTTATATGTTTCATGGCAACACTACAGCTACCGTTGCCTCTACCATTCCCGGGACATTCAGGGGGCCAAATTCTTCAACGGATAGCGTTTCAGGAGGTTCCTCCGGCGGGTCTGCTGGCACACAGCGTGGTTTCAGGTTTCAACCGAATGTGAACCTTCTTGTTACCCATTTTGGAAAACTTGAACCAACCGGTACCACCCGTTACGTTACGCTTTTTGATTATAACAGCACCAGTATCATCTCGCAAACAACAGTTGCAGGAAGTACTACCTCCTCTTATACATACGGCCCCATATCCAATCCGATATGGCTTACCGCCGGAACACAATACGTGTTGCAACTTTTTCAGGGAACTGGGGATGGTTATTATTACGGAACCAGCTCACAAATAGGTCAGCACCTTACATACCTTGATATGCGCTACTGCAATAGTTGTACACAGAATACCTTTCCAACCAGTGTTCTTTCCAATTACCATTATGGTTATCCTGATTTTCTCTATTATATAACG
>CALMNJ010000592.1 GCA_937868675.1 uncultured Bacteroidota bacterium
AAGTGATTGTTTAACAGGCCTGTGCCGGCAGCCAGCGTATTGCGGAAAGTGTTATAAGAACCCGCCGTTGAAATGGCCTTTGCGTATGACTTTTCGTTGAGCTGATTGGTTTGAAAATTAATGGTGGCGCCAAATGCCCCTGCACCATTGCTCGAAGCCCCTACCCCACGCTGCACCTGAATGTTATTTACACTCGAAACCAGATCGGGCATATCAACAAAATAAGTGCCCTGCGATTCGGCATCGTTTACCGGCACTCCGTTAATCGTTACGTTCACGCGGGTGGCATCTGTTCCGCGTATGCGAAGGCCCGTGTATCCCACACCATTCCCCGCATCCGAGTTCACTACAACGCTTGGCAACTGCGCAAGCATATAAGGCGCGTCCTGCCCCAGATTTTGTTTTTTAAGTGTTTCGGAGTCAATATTATTATACACCATACCATTGCTGTTGTCAACCCGGGTTGCATTTACCACCACTTCATCCAGGTTTTTGCCCGACTCTCTCAGAACAGGGTTAAAGCTGATATCGCCACGAACCATCAGTGTGTCGCGGGTCATTGAGTAGCCCGGTGCATAGGTATTCAGTACAACCGTCCCCTGTTCCACTCCGGTAATTGTAAAATCTCCCTGTATGGATGTAACGCTGGTATGCTGCGTTTGCAAAATGCCCACCGGAACAAAGGGAATTGGATGGCCTGTTTCATCCTTAACTGTCCCGGTAATTTTGAATTGGGCATGGATGCCCTTGTTTAATAGCATGGCAAAGGCCAGTACAAAACCAGTTTTGAAACCTTGTTTCATTTTAATTTTTCTTTTTTAATTAAACACTCCTGTGCAAAGGGGTTGCACCGGCTTTTAATTATCTCCCTACGCAGGCATTACCCTGATCAGGTGTATAGCAGGCAGCTTTTGGCGGCTGCGTTGCTAACGGGTATGATCTCAGCTAAATAAAAAGGTCAAAAGTTATAAAGTCAAAATTTTTAAATAGAAATTTTCGTTCTGACTCTCATCCTGAAGGACTTTTGACATTCATACAAGCACCCCTTAAGATGGGGTAAAGTTAGGCGCTGTAAAATTATTGTGCAAAAATTGTTTTGGCACCTTAAAAATAAAGCTGAGTTTTGCAGCGCATGAGCGAAAAAAAACGCATAGCAGTGCTTGGAAGCACAGGCAGTATTGGGACGCAGGCGCTTGAGGTGATACGCGAAAACGCCGCGCTGTTTGATGCAGAAGTGCTGGTGGCGCATTCAAATGCGGAACTCCTCATTAAACAGGCCCTTGATTTTAACCCCAACGCCGTTGTAATAGCCGATGAAAGCAAATACACGGAAGTTAAAAGCGCCCTGCAGCCACACGATATTAAAGTGTATGCCGGATCAAAAGCGGTGGAGCAGATTGTGGAAATGGAGAGCATTGACATGGTGCTGGCTAGCATTGTAGGATTTGCGGGCCTGGCCAGTACGCTGAATGCCATCCGCCATAAAAAGCAGATTGCATTGGCCAATAAGGAAACGCTGGTTGTGGCCGGCGACCTGGTTACAGAACTTGCCATGCGCCATGGTGTGAACATTTATCCCGTTGACAGCGAACACTCGGCTATCTTTCAATGCCTGGCCGGCGAATGGGATAATAAAATCGAGAAGATTTACCTCACCGCCAGCGGTGGCCCTTTCAGAGGCAAAGACAAACATTTTCTTTCAACCGTAACAAAAGAACAGGCCCTTAAACACCCCAACTGGGTAATGGGTGCCAAAATCACCATTGATTCGGCAAGCCTCATGAACAAAGGGCTGGAGGTAATAGAAGCCAAATGGCTTTTTAATCTTAAGCCATCTCAGATTGATGTGATTGTGCACCCACAAAGCATTGTGCACAGCCTGGTGCAATTTGAAGACGGCAGTATAAAAGCGCAAATGGGGCTGCCCGATATGAAGTTACCCATTCAGTACGCTATGGCCTACCCTACCCGGCTGGCCAATAAATTTCCTCGCTTCAATTTCGCGGCGTATCCCAACCTCACGTTCGAAAAGGCCGATCTGGATGTTTTCCCTAACCTGAGGCTTGCTTTTGAGGCACTTGAAAAAGGAGGGAATATGCCCTGTGTATTAAATGCCGCTAACGAAGTGGCGGTGCAGGCCTTTTTAAACGGAAAGGTTGGCTTTTATAAAATGAGCGAGATGATTGAAAAGACGATGCAAAACGTTGCATTTATAAATAAACCCGGATACGACGATTATCTGGCGAGCGATACATTGGCGCGGCAACTTGCATCGGCGTATGTTAACTCATAATTAAATCTAAATGCCCTTCACCAGAACTTCGCTTCGGCAAAAAACCTTAATTTTACCAGGCCAAAATTGTATCCCACTGATATTTTAAGGCCTTAATTTATTATATATGTTCATAAAGATCGCACAGCTCTTTTTAAGTCTCACCATACTGGTTACCCTTCACGAATTTGGTCATTTCTGGTTTGCACGCCGCTTTAAATGCCGCGTGGATAAATTTTATCTCTTCTTCGACTTCCTGTTCCCTTTTTCGGGTGTGCTTAATTTCCCGCTTTTTAAAAAGAAAATAGGCGATACCGAATACGGCCTGGGCTGGTTCCCCTTTGGTGGATATGTTCAAATTGCGGGCATGATGGATGAGCAAATGGACAAAAGCCTTATTGATAAAGAACCTGAGCCCTGGGAACTGCGGGCCAAACCAGCCTGGCAGCGATTGCTGGTAATGCTTGGCGGCATTCTGGTAAACGTAATTGTTGGCATCCTGATTTTCTGGATGTCATTGTTTGCATGGGGTAAAGAAACGCTGCCAATGGCCAATGTAAAAACCGGCCTGATGGTTGACAGCAACGCATACAAAATAGGGCTTCGCAATGGCGACTTCATAACCTCGCTTGACCGCATGCCGGTTAAATCCATTAACCGCGTGGCTGTGGAAATAATTATGAACGGCATTGATACCATTGAGGGTGTACACGCCAATGGTGAAAAATTCAGTCTCCGTGTAACCGACGATGACCGTTCGCGCATTCTAAAGGCCCTGAAACACTCCGAATTTATTAGGCCCCGTTATGTTGCCACCATTGATTCGGTTCCGGCAGGCACTTCGGCTTCGCGCGCACAAATTAAAAAGGGTGATGTTTTTTTAGCAATCAACGGAACTCCGGTAAAATATTTTGACGAGTTCCGCCAACAGCTTATGGCCAACAAAAACAATATTGTTCCAATTAAAATTTTACGTGGCAAGGACACAGTAAACACGCGTTGCTACATTAACGGCAATGGGGTTATGGGAGTTGTTACAACATTCCTTGAATTACCAGCCAAAACCGACAAACAGGAGTTCGGATTTTTTGAAGCCCTTGTGCAGGGAGTAAAAGACGGAAAGGAAATGCTGGTGATGCAGGCTAAACAAATTGTGGTTCTGATAACGGTGAAAGATGCGCACCAACAGGTAAGCGGATTTTACACCATGGTGCAGCAAATGCATGAAACCTGGGACTGGCAGCGTTTCTGGGTATTCACCGCTTTTCTTTCATTAGCCCTGGCGTTTATGAATTTTTTACCCATTCCCATGCTCGACGGTGGTTATATCATGTTTATACTCTGGGAAATGGTAACCGGAAAAAAAGTTTCGGACAAGATAATTTATTATGCCAACAATGTGGGACTTATCATTGTGTTATCGCTCATGATATATGCCAACACCGACTGGCTAAGGCAATAACATGCAGACACTGCGATACATAATTTTATTTGCCGCACTGCCACTGGCGCTTGGTGCTCAGGATAAAACCAAACAGCAAAAAAACAACGATGTGCGCGAGTTGGCTGCTACACATAAGGTGATGCTGATTCCATTTGAGCCCAAACTCTACTTTAGCGAGATTGACCGCTCCGTGAACAAGGAAACAGGCATGAACGCCCGCGAAATAAAGCACCGTTTCAGGGACGGAATAAACGAACAACTTTACAAAGCCTTTAAAGCCGGCAAATACAATGTGGTTGACCTCATGGACGATACTGCCAAATACAAAAAAGATGTGGAGGGTATTTATCAGTTTTTGAGTTACCAATATCAAATGATTCCAGACCAGGAGCATTATAAAGCTCCCGAAAAAGAGAAGGAGGAAAAGAAAATAAAAAAAGGCCAGTTGGTGGTGGAAACCAACAGCGACAAGCGTTTTATGAATGCCAGGGTAACCAATCCGAAAATGGTGCCTGGGCTGTCGGCCAAGTTCAAAACCGATGTGTTTGTGTTTATCAACGAACTGGACATTAAAGGTACTGATGCCGCTCCTGGTCAGTCCATGGGTTTAGAGGGCAACAGGATCATTACTGTTCACTACACCGTTTACACCCTTGATGCGCGGGAAATAAACTCTGGAATTGCCGAAAGCACCTTACCTCCCGATGTAAACAATCCTAAAAAAATAGTGGACAAATACTTTCAGTCTATCGCCGCCACCATAGTGCAAAGGGTAAGCGCAGGCCTTGGTTACACCCCGGCAAAGTAAGTCGGTGCAGCTCTGATAAAAAATGGCATTCCTTCCTGTGATTTAGACTTTATTTTCACGTTTAACCAATTTTGTTTTTTGTACTGCGCTATTCCTTCCTGTTGTGCCTGCAAGCTCTGCCTTTATTTTGCTAAATTTCAGTTCTCTTTAAAGCGTATGAAAAAAATTTGCTTTTCACTTTTCTGGCTTGCATGTTTTAGCAATTTGCACAGCCAGAACAAAGCACTGAGCCCATCCGAAATATTGCAGGGCCTTAAAAAACTTAACACGGTAGGGAGTGTTCTGTATATCGCAGCGCACCCCGACGATGAAAATACCCGGTTGCTGGCTTTTATGGCCAACGAAAAAAAACTACGTACAGCCTACCTTTCGCTAACGCGTGGCGATGGTGGCCAAAACCTGATAGGCAAAGAACAGGGTGAAGCGCTGGGTCTCATTCGCACGCAGGAGTTACTGGCTGCACGCCGCACCGATGGAGCCGAGCAATTTTTTACCCGCGCCAACGATTTTGGTTACAGCAAAAATCCCGAAGAAACCTTCCGGTTCTGGAATCACGACAGCATTTTGTTGGATGTGGTTTTTACCATTCGCCGATTTAAACCGGACGTGATTGTATGCCGCTTTCCTACTACCGGCGAGGGCGGGCACGGACATCACACGGCATCCGCTATTTTGGCATTGGAAGCGTTTGATGCCGCCGCCGATCCTGCAAAATTTTCATGGCAGCTTAAATATACCGGAACCTGGAAAAGCAAACGCATTTACTGGAACACTTTTAACTTTGGCGGCACCAACACCACCTCTCCCAACCAACTTAAAATGGATGTGGGGCTTTACAATGTGTTACTGGCAAAAAACTACGGCGAAATAGCCGCAGAAAGCCGCTCGATGCACAAGAGCCAGGGCTTTGGTTCGGCACGGCAACGCGGCAGCAGCCTCGAATACTTTAAATTTCTGAAAGGCGACAGCGCTAAAAAAGACCTGTTTGAATTCATCAACACAAGCTGGAAACGGGTGCCCGCATCCGCCAAAACGGAAGCTCTGATCGCTAAATGCATAAAGGAATTTAAATATGAAATGCCGGGTGCTTCGGTAAAAGTGCTGACCGAAATATATAAAAGCATTGCTGCTTTGAATGACAAAGATGAGTACACGCGTTATTGGAAAATCCAGAAACTGAAAGAAACCGAGCAGCTGATACTGGCATGCACCGGTTTGTGGATAGAGGCTCAGAGTGCCGATTACATTGCCGTAGCGGGCGAACCCCTTGCCCTGAGCGCACAGATAATTGCCCGTAGCAGTGCTGATGTTGTTTTGAAGAAAATAAATTATGCCGGCGTAAGTGATACCACCATGAATCTTGCTTTGAAGACAAACGAACTTTACACATTTAAACGCAGGGAACGAACGCCACCCGAACTTCCTTACTCTACACCCTACTGGTTGCGTAACGAACACAGCGAAGGGCTTTACGCTGTAAACGATCCCACCCTTATTGGCAAAGCAGAAAATGATGCGGCATTAAATTTTACGTTTCAGATTTCGGTGGCTGGCTTTGACATGACCCTTGTGCGGCCCCTTGTTTACAAAAATGCTGATCCCGTAAAAGGCGAGGTATATCGTCCGCTTGAAGTGTTGCCACCAGTAGCGGTTAACATTCCCGAAAAAGTGTTTGTGTTTACAGGCCCCGAAAGCAAAACCATTCAGGTAACGGTAAAAGCCCATGCCAGCGGTGTTTCAGGGTCGCTTGAACTTACCTGCAACGAGGATTTCAGTATCCGCATCCCCACTCCCAATTTTACACTCAAAAACAAGAACGATGAAGTGCAGATTGATGCCGTGGTAACGCCGGGCAAAAATGCTGGTAAAGGTTTATTACTGGCTTCGGTACGGATAAACACGGCACTCTATGGCAAAAGCATACGCCGCGTGGAGTATGACCACATCCCCTACCAGTTTATGCTGAACGATGCCACAGCCAAGCTTGTAAATATTGACCTGCAAAAAAACCGGAACAACATTGCTTATGTACCTGGCGCGGGCGATGAGGTGGAAAGCTGTTTGCGGCAGGCCGGTTTCGTTGTAACCCGCCTCAGCGACGAGATGCTGGTGAAAGAAGACCTCAGTAGATACGAGGCGGTAGTTACCGGTGTAAGGGCATTTAATACCAACGAAAAATTGCAGGCGCAGCGTGAAAAACTATTGGAGTACGTTAAAAACGGTGGCAACCTGATTGTGCAATATAACACCAACAGCCGTGTTGGTCCGTTGCAGGCCAACATTGGCCCTTACCCGTTTAACATTACCCGCGATCGTGTAACGGACGAGTACGCCGAAGTACGATTTACCAATCCATCGCATCCTGCGCTGAACACGCCAAACAAAATTACACCCGCCGATTTTGAAGGCTGGATACAGGAGCGGGGTATTTATTTTGCCGGCGACCTCGACAAACAATATGAGACATTACTTTCTATGAACGATAAAGATGAAAAAGCCCTGGATGGAAGCCTCATTACCGCCAAATATGGAAAAGGAAATTTTGTGTACACCGGTTTGGTGTTTTTCCGTGAACTGCCTGCGGGTGTGCCGGGAGCTTACAGGTTATTTGCCAACCTGATTGGGCTTCCAAGGAATAATTAACCGGATGAAACCGGAATCAGATCACAAAGACAAGACGCTGTGGCCGTTTGTATATGCGGCGGTCATCGGCTTTCTGGCTCTCACCATTTTTTTGATGTACGCTTTTACCCGCTATTTTGTATGAGCCCCACCGACTGGATCATACTTGTTGTTACCGTACTTGGCATTGTTCTGTACGGCACCTGGAAAAGCCGCGGTACCCGGCGCATCAGCACCTTTTTACTGGCCGACCGCGAGTTGCCCTGGTACCATGTAGGGCTTTCGGTAATGGCCACACAGGCCAGTGCCATTACTTTTTTATCGGCGCCCGGCCAGGCCTACACCGACGGGAT
>CALMNJ010000593.1 GCA_937868675.1 uncultured Bacteroidota bacterium
TTATCAGTGTACAGGGACTTACGGCACAGGAATTCAGGGCACAGCGTATAGATATACTTGAACACGGTGCAGTGATACTCACCAGCAAACAGGCCGTTGATCACTATTTCAGAATTTGCAACGAGATGCGAATCACGGTACCTGAAACCATGAAGTATTTCTGCATTAATGAGCAAACGGCCTATTATCTCCAAAAATATATTCAGTACCGGAAGCGCAAGATCTTTTTTGGTCATGGCACCATTTCGGATCTGGTGGATGTGATTCGTAAGAATCGCGCTGAAAAATTCCTGCTTCCTGCCAGTGATGTGCAAAAGGAGCAAATAGCAGACTTTCTGGTGGAAGTGAACATTACCTTTACAAAGGCTACATTTTATAAAACCGTAGCTGCCAACCTGAGCGATATGAAATCGCTGGACGACTTCGATGTTTTGGTTTTCTTTACCCCCGTTGGAATACGCTCGCTGAAACAGAACTTCCCCAATTTTAAGCAGGGGAATACACGCATAGCCGCTTTTGGACATACGACCGCTCAGATGGTAAAGGCTCTAAACTACCGACTTGATATATTTGCGCCGAATCCCAAAAATCCAAGCATGACCGGTGCGCTTGATGCTTACATAAAAGAAGCCAACAGGCGTTGATTTTATTCAGGGCCTCAGGCAGGCCGTCATAAGCTTTTTACAGGCATTTTCGATTGTGTTATATGATTCTGGTTTTCGTCCGGTATATAAAATGGCCAGAACCAACTGGGTTTTTTGTTCTGCTAATTTGGCATAAAAGGCGGGCTTATTGAGCCTGTAAGCCTCTTTCATGCGGCGTTTTAGTTTATTGCGATCGTGAGCCTTTTTGAAGTTTCTCTTCGGCACCACAAACATTGCGCTTGCAGGAAATGACAGCTCCAACGGTGCCTGAAGCCATATTATTTTAAGCGGTGCCGCACTGGCATGGCGGCCTTCGCCAAACAACTGCTCCATAATTTTTTTGCTGTTGAGCCGCTCGTCTTTTTTTAAAGTATGTCGTGTGTGTGGCAGTATGATTCTAAAAAAATTACGCCATGTGCAGGCTTTGCAAATGAAGTAAAAAAATAAGGCTTAAAAAAATTCAGATATCCATTCGCATTAATGCATCACAACAATTCTTTTTGTGATACGATGATCGTTAACCTCAATACTAAGCTGATATATCCCATTGGTGAGTTCATTAAGGGGAACATTAATATCCCTATCCGTTGTAGTATTTATGGAGAGGCACTCAGCACCGGCGGAGTTGGTGATCCTGAAAAGCACAGGTTCGTAATTTACTGCCCGGGACCATTCGATTTTTAAACTTTCGGAAGCAGGACATGGGGAAACCCGGATATTATCAAAAAAAGGGACATTACTACTCAAACCCAGGGGGACATCAAGCATCCAGGTTTCGGTGAGCCGGGTATTTGTGGCATCAATACCGCATGAATAATAGAATACATTATTGACAACAGCACTCATGCCGCCCTTGCGACCAAACGAAGGCATGGCATTTTCAGGCCCCCAGATGCCGGTACCTGGCTTGTAAAACCAAAGATCATTATAGTACACGTTACTGGAGTCATATCCCCCAAACAGAACCAGTTTGCCGGAAGCGGCCTGAAGGCTTGCATATCCCCTGCCTGAACTTAAGGGGATGTCGGGTAGTTTAAGCCAGGTATCGGTTACCGGGTCGTAACGATATATTTCTTTATTAAAATGATAAAGTGAGTCAATGCCGCAGGCCATGTAACCATACCCGCCAAGTACCGCGCCTCCTGCGCGCCGGCGTGGCATCCAGGCAATGCTGTTTTTTTGAACCCATGTGTCACTGGTTATATTATATTCCCATACTTCGCGGTTATAGTGATTACCACATTCGCCCGAAACTATAATAACCTTGTTGCCAAACTGCAAACAAATGGCCGCCGCAACGCCGCCGCCGGGCTTTGACGACATGGCCGACCAGGAGGACGTACCGATATCGTATTTCCATAAATCATTGAGCACACCGCCAACGCCGTATCCGCCAAAAACGTAAAAGCAATTACTGCCGGTAAAGGCACAGGCATATTGCCTTTCGCGGGTATGCGGCAGATCCGGAATGACCGACCAGGTATTGCTGGAGGTATTTAAAACCCTGAAATCAATGGTGGCGGTCCAGCCTTCCTGAAGACCGGTTCCGAAAAAAATCTTGTCGTCAACGCAAACCGCAATGCCGTCATCGCGTTTTGTAGAGGGAAAATCGCTGATTCTGACCCAGGTTTGAGCCGGCAGTTTAAATGAAATACATAGCAATAAGGCAAACCATTTCATATTATGCACATTAACGCCGGTCGGCGGCATTTATTATGAAAGAAGCCACCCCTTAGGATGGCTTTGAAATAATTTGGTAAGTCAGTAATTATGCTGAGCCGGTTTTTCTCACTCCTGCTGTTTTCTTAACGCCGGCGCTGGTCTTGGCTTTGCTTTTATCTTTCACCGCAGCAGTTTTAACCTTTGTTTTTTCATCGGCTTTCAGTGCTTTCGGTTTTTCCTCGGTGTTGGTTTCGGCGGCGTCCTCTTTTTTCCTGAGGTTTCCGGTACTTTGCAGAATGTTGTACCAGCTGAAAAGCTTGCGCATATTGCTTACATAAACGCGATCTTTGTCGTAATCGGGCATGATCTGGCCAAAATAACTTTCAACGGCTTTATCATCCGCTTTATTATCCAAAGCCGGCCCTCCATTTTCTTTTTCGAAAACAGCAAGCATTATCTCTTCAATTGGTTTATCGTCAGAAGTGGTAAACATGCTAATATCGGAAAGCGTGGATACTTTGGTTGAAGCATAAACATTCGTTCGTTTTTTGTCAGCAAGCCCCTCCACAATAATTCCATTTTTGCTTTGCGCCACTATTTTGTAAAGGCCGGGTTGCCCAGTGATAGCAATAATTCCTTTCAGATCAATCATAGCATTTTAATATTTGGCAAATATATGTTTTTATTGCTTACCAGTTCCTTTTTTATACATTTATCCATATGCAGAATGACAATGATATTGTACTCACCAATCAAAGTCTGACTGAATTTTACACCCGTAATTTTTCCTATTTCCTTACCATTGACACCGAGGCCCGAAAACGCTTCGTTTACCGCTGTGGCGAGTTTATAAAAAACAAGGGAATTATTGGCGCGGGGTATTTTGTGGGCGATCACTAT
>CALMNJ010000594.1 GCA_937868675.1 uncultured Bacteroidota bacterium
AGGGGCAGGCTTCAAGCATTATTCCCACGCTGGATGTTACATTCGACCTTGTATTTATTGATGCCGATAAAAGGAATTATGCACTTTATCTTGATCTCGTGATTGAGAAGGTGAGGCCAGGGGGCATCATCATTGCCGATAATGTGTTGTGGAGCGGTAAAGTATTACAGGATGCCCAAGACTCCGAAACACTGGCTATACAAAGCTTTAATGAAAAGGTGCATCTCCATCCTGAACTGCAACACCTGTTATTGCCTCTGCGCGATGGATTAATGCTGATGCGCCGATTAAAAAAATAAGCGCGCCTGAGCATTGTTAAACTGAATTAAATCAAAATCTGTCGTCGCTTAAAAACAAAAAATCCGTCACGGTAACCGTGACGGATTTTTTTTTGTTTATGAGTGCTTTTATTATTCAGCGCTTTCGCCTTTTTCTTCAGAACCCGAATCAGCATTTCCTTCTTCGGTCTTTTTAGTAGTAGCTTTTTTCGCTCCACCACGGCTGCGGCGGGTTTTTGGCTTGGCTGCGGTTGCAGCTGCTTTTTTGTTTCCGGTGTAAATTTCATTAAAATCAACCAGCTCACTCATAGCCATTTCGGCTGCGTCGCCCTGGCGGTTTCCGGTTTTAATAATGCGTGTGTAACCACCATTACGCTCGGCTACTTTTACAGCCACATCTTTAAAAAGGGTGCTCACGACCTCCTTGTTTTTAAGATAACTGAAAGCCATCCGGCGACTATGCGTGGTATCGTTTTTGCTTTTTGTAATGATAGGCTCTACGTAAGTGCGCAGGGCCTTTGCCTTGGCAAGCGTAGTAAAAATGCGCTTATTCTCAATCAGCGCACAGGCCAGGTTCATCATCAGTGCCTGACGGTGAGCTGTTTTCCTGCCTAAATTATTTATTTTATCTCCGTGTCTCATTTTAATTTTCTCTTTGCTGAGCCTTTGATTAGTTTAATGATTTCAAAAAAAACAACTGCTCAAAAATTAATCTTAGTCTTTATCAAGTTTATACTTGGCTACATTCATTCCAAAATGCAGGTTCTTCGATTGTACAAGGTCTTCCAGCTCTGTGAGCGATTTTTTACCGAAGTTTCTGAATTTTAAAAGGTCGTTCTTGTTAAAGGATACAAGCTCGCCAAGTGTTTCCACGTCGGCTGCTTTAAGGCAGTTAAGCGCGCGCACCGAAAGGTCCATATCAACCAGTTTGGTTTTAAGCAACTGGCGCATGTGCAGGCTTGTTTCATCAAATTCCTCATCGTTGCGTTTTTCTTCTGCATCAAGAGTAATCTTTTCATCAGAGAACAACATGAAGTGGAAAATCAGAATCTTGGCAGCCTCCTTAAGGGCGTCTTTTGGATGAATTGACCCATCGGTAACAATATCAAGTATCAAACGCTCGTAGTCGGTTTTTTGTTCAACACGATAGTTTTCGATGTTATACTTAACATTTTTTACGGGGGTGTAAATCGAATCAATAAAGATGGTTCCGATAGGAGAAGCATTGCTTTTGTTTTCCTCTGCGGGCACATAACCGCGCCCACGTTCAACCGTTAATTCCATTTTAAGGCGAACACCCGGATCACAGTTAAAAATAACCAACTCAGGATTCAATATCTGAAATCCGTTTACATACTTCCCAATATCACCGGCAGTAAATTTATCTGATCCGGCGAAGTGAACCGTAATTTTTTCACTCTCGTGGTTATCGAGCTGCTTTTTAAAACGAACCTGCTTTAAATTAAGTACAATCTCTGTAACGTCTTCAACAACGCCTTTTATAGTTGAGAATTCATGCTCAACGCCTTCAATTTTCAGGCTGGTAATGGCAAAACCTTCGAGCGACGAAAGAAGAATACGACGCAGTGAGTTGCCAATGGTTATACCGAAACCCGGTTCAAGCGGCCTGAACTCGAATTGGCCGGTTGTTTCGGTTGAACTGATCATAATAACCTTGTCAGGTTTTACGAAATTTAAAATTGCCATGTTTAAAGCGATATTATGTTGATAATTAATTTTATTACTTCGAGTACAATTCCACGATGAGCTGCTCTTTAATATTCTCTGGAATTTGCGAGCGCTCAGGGCGTGAAATGAACTTTCCGCTCATGGCAGAACGATCAAAGTCAAGCCAGGGATATTTGTTTACCGAACCAGAAAGTGAATTAACGATCACTTCGAGTGATTTTGATTTTTCACGTACAGAAACCACGTCGCCGGGCTTCAGTGTATAGGAAGCAATGTTTACAACATGACCATTAACGTTGATGTGCGCATGCGAAACAAGCTGACGGGCGCCCCTGCGTGAAGGAGCAATTCCCATACGGTAAACAACATTATCAAGACGGCTTTCGATAAGCTGGAGCAGCACTTCACCGGTAATACCGTGTGAGCGCGAAGCACGTTCAAATGTCCTCGCAAATTGTTTTTCAAGAATGCCGTAAGTATATTTGGCCTTCTGTTTTTCCTGCAACTGAACTGCGTATTCAGATTGTTTGGCGCGTTTTTTTGCAGCGCCATGTTGCCCCGGAGGGTAGTTCTTTTTTTCAAGCGCTTTATCGGCTCCGAAGATTGGCTCCCGGAACTTGCGCGCGATTTTAGATTTTGGTCCTGTGTACCTTGCCATTTTAAATAATTGTTTCTCTTTTTTGGCCCTTTAAGGCCGGTTATTATTTAAGTTGAAGACCCATATGGTCAGCAACTCCAATCCCTTCTCCTAAGGGACGGCTTTTGTTTTTCTATTATACGCGGCGACGTTTTGGAGGCCTGCATCCGTTGTGCGGAATTGGTGTAATATCCATAATTTCCGACACCTCGATACCTGAAGCGGAAAGTGTTCTGATTGCGCTTTCTCTTCCGCCACCGGGGCCTTTTACAAACACCTTCACCTTACGCAATCCCGCCTCGAAAGCAGTTTTAGCGCAATCCTGGGCCGCCATTTGTGCGGCATACGGGGTATTCTTTTTAGAACCCCTGAAACCCATTTTACCGGCACTGCTCCAGGCAATTACCTGGCCAGCATTGTTGGTAAGCGAAATAATGATGTTATTGAACGTTGCGCTGATGTGCGCCTGACCTACAGCTTCAACCTTTACGGTACGCTTTCTGGCTGTTTTGGCTGGTGCTGCAGCGGCTGATTGTTGTTTTGCCATTTTATATCACTGATTCGTTTTAATTATTACTTGGTTGCCATCTTCTTGTTGGCAATGGTCTTACGCTTGCCCTTACGAGTACGTGCATTGGTTTTTGAACGCTGGCCACGAACAGGAAGGCCGCTGCGGTGACGAACGCCCCGATAGCTGTTGATGTCAACCAAACGCTTAATGTTTAACTGTACCTCCGAACGAAGCGCGCCTTCAACCTTAAAGTTGGCGTTAATGATGTTACGGATGGCGTTTTGCTCATCATCGGTCCACTCGTTTACTTTTTTGTCCTCGTGAACACCTGCTTCGCTGAGAATTCTTGCTGCGCGGCTGGGGCCAATTCCAAAAATGTAAGTCAGGCCTATTACGCCCCTTTTGTTTTTTGGTAAATCTATACCTGCTATACGTGCCATTTATGTATTTATAATAAGTTAAAAATTACTTTTGTCTTTGCTTAAACTTAGGGGTCTTTTTGTTT
>CALMNJ010000595.1 GCA_937868675.1 uncultured Bacteroidota bacterium
TTACCCGGGGGGCAAATGCAAGTAATGTTGTGGTTAAGAGTGCAACGAGCAATTTCACGACGATAACGCGTAAAAATAAATAATAGTTTTTAGTTAATTTTATCCTTTCGTTCAACCAATGAAGATAATCGGAATAATTCCTGCACGCTACGCTTCAACCCGTTTTCCGGGCAAGCCTCTTGCGCTTATAAACGGAAAAAGTATGATACAGCGCGTTTACGAACAGGCCTGTAAAGCAAAACTTCTTAATAACGTGATGGTGGCCACCGACGATACCCGTATTGCCGACCACGCTGCCGGCTTCGGAGCGCCTGTGATTATTACCTCGCCTCATCACCCCAGTGGCACCGACCGTTGTGCGGAAGCCCTGCACCTTTGCGGCGAACGGTTCGATTATGTGGTAAACGTTCAGGGCGATGAACCCTTTCTTGATCCCGAACAAATAGATGCTGTTGCAGCGGCCTGCGACGGCAACGTGGAGATACTTACCCAGATGACCAAATGTACCTCTCATGAAGTGCTCTTCGATACCGGCGAGGCAAAGATTGTCCTTAACAAAAACAATGAAGTTCTTTTTTTCAGTCGCAGTGTTATCCCTCATTTAAAAAATACTGACGAAAAAGAATGGCACCTCAAACACAACTATTACCGCCACATCGGCACTTACGCTTACCGTGTTGATATTCTTGAGAAAATAACCAAACTGAGCCTGGGAGCACTCGAAAAAGCGGAGTCGCTTGAACAGTTGCGATGGCTTGAAAACGGTTTCAGAATCAAATGCATTGAGAGCAACTTCGATAGTCATGCCATAGACACACCGGGCGATATTGACAAGTTATTGCGGGTAATCAAACCCGATTAAACAGTATTTTGAAACATCCTTTAGATATTTCAGCAGAGGATTTTTACTACGACCTCCCCGAGGATAAAATTGCACTTCATCCGGCTCAGCAGCGCAGCGATTCAAAGCTGCTGGTGTATAAGGATAAAACAATTACCAGTGATACCTTTGTTTCGCTCGGCAACTATCTTCCACCCGGATGCATTCTGGTGTTTAATACTACAAAAGTGATAAGCGCACGGCTCGTTTTTAAGAACAGCAAAGGCCGGAATTTGGAGGTGTTTTGTCTGGAACCAAATAAAAACACAGAGCCCTCGCTTGCCTTGGCAGCCACCGGTACAACAACATGGAACTGTCTGGTGGGTCGCTTAAAACAGTGGAAAGAAGACAAACTTGAGCTACAGGTAAATGACCTCAAAGTAGGGGCGAGCCTTGTTGAAAAAAGGGCCGAACACCAGGTGGTGCAATTTAACTGGGAACCTGCGCATTTAAGTTTTGCTGAAGTGCTTGAAGCTGCCGGGAAAATTCCATTACCGCCATACATTAAACGGGAACCTTCTCCTGAGGATGCCTCCCGCTATCAAACCGTATATTCAAAAAACAGCGGTTCGGTAGCAGCCCCAACAGCCGGTTTGCATTTTACCAACGAAATAATCGGTGGACTCGAAAGGCAAGGGGTGAAAAAACTGGAGCTTACCCTGCACGTAGGCGCCGGAACGTTTATGCCCGTGAAGGGCAATACCCTCAAGGAGCACAACATGCATGCCGAACTTATGGAAGTGCGGAAGGATTTTTTGGAAGCTATGCTGTTTGGCTCAGATACACCAGTTGTCGCTGTTGGTACAACTTCACTCCGGTGCCTCGAAAGCCTTTACTGGTTAGGAAATAAACTCATTTTGCAGCCGGACACAGCCCCTGAGCAGCTCCAACTGGAACAATGGGAAGCTTACGAAAACACCCAAACGGCAAGGGACAGGCGCGAATGTTTGGAGGCGCTGCTTAAATGGATGCTGCTGCATGGACTTGATCGCCTGTTATGCAAAACCCGAATCCTTATTGCCCCGCCATACAGGCTACGTGTCGCCTCTGCTCTTATTACCAATTTCCATCAGCCACGAAGCACCCTGTTGATGCTGGTTTCGGCACTTACGGGCCAAAACTGGAA
>CALMNJ010000596.1 GCA_937868675.1 uncultured Bacteroidota bacterium
TGATAATTCATAAAAATAACCAAAAATTAAGATGGCTTTCATGGTTTTTTATAACTGGCAAAAATCTGTTTAGGCAAGGTTGTTTCGGACGATAATAATTTTTGGCATTGCCCCCAATCCGTTATATTTGTAATATTAGGTAACAAGTATGGGAACACAAGAAAGTCAGGCTATTGGCAGTAAGTTGAGCTTTGAGGAATTCAGGAAAATTATTCTCAACGACTTCAGGCTGGTTAACGAAAGCCGTCAGGCCAGTTTACTGGGACGAAAAGAAGTGCTCACAGGTAAAGCTAAATTTGGCATTTTTGGTGATGGCAAAGAAGTGGCCCAGATTGCCATGAGCAAGGTGTTCCGCAACGGTGATTTCAGAAGCGGCTATTACCGCGATCAAACGTTCATGTTTGCCATCGGTGCCCTTACCCTGCAGCAGTGGTTTGCCGGCCTTTATGGTCACACCGATCTTGCACTGGAACCCATGAGCGCCGGACGACAAATGGGTGGACACTTCGGAACCCACAGCCTGGATGATAGCGGCGATTTCAAAGACCTTACCGCACAAAAAAACTCCAGCAGCGATGTTTCGCCAACGGCCAGCCAGATGCCGCGCCTGCTTGGTCTGGCTTATGCATCTCATTTTTACCGCATCAATCAGGATATTCAAAGCGGCGTATATACAAAATTCAGTAACAAGGGCAACGAGGTGGCCTTCGGCACCATTGGCGATGCTTCAACAAGCGAAGGGCTTTTCTGGGAAACCATCAATGCCGCAGGCGTATTGCAGGTACCCATGCTGGTGAGTGTTTGGGACGATGGTCATGGCATTTCGGTGCCAAAAAAATATCAAACCACCAAAGAAAGTATCAGCGAAGTGTTGAAGGGATTTCAGCGCGACGGCAACGGAAAGGGATTCGAAATATTTAAAACACGGGGCTGGGATTATGCGCACCTGTGCGAAACTTACGAAAATGCCATAAAGGTTTGTCGCGAAGGACACGTGCCGGTATTGGTGCATGTGGAAGAAGTAACCCAACCGCAGGGGCATAGTACCAGCGGTTCGCACGAACGTTATAAAAGCAAGGAGCGCCTGCAATGGGAAACCGATTTTGATTGCGTACGCCAAATGCGTCTCTGGATATTAAACAATGCCATTGCAACCGAAGAAGAGCTTGACAAAATTGAAGAGGACGCAAAAGAAGCGGTTAAAGAGGCGAAAAACAATGCCTGGAAAGAATACCTCTCACCCATAAAAAACGAAATCGCCGAAGTAAATGCCATCTGTTCAGCGTTCGACACCGCAGTAACGTCTGGGGCGCTCACCGCACTAATGGGTATTAAAGAACCGCTTCGCCGCGATTTACATACCGCCGTTAAAACCATTCTCCGAAACACCATTGGTCAGCAAAGCAATGCCCGCAGCCAGTTGTTGTCATGGCTTGAGGCTTCACGACTTCAGAACAGCGACCGCTACAGTTCGCACCTTTATTCACAGTCGGCTTACAAGGTGGCCAACATCATTCCTGCTGCCGTAGAGTACCTTCAGGAAAAGATAGTGGATGGTCGCGAAATTTTGCGCGATAATTTCGATGCCATTCTTAAAAAATACCCCAACACACTTATTTTTGGTGAAGACAGTGGCAAGATAGGAGGCGTGAATCAAGGACTGGAAGGCTTGCAGGCAAAGTATGGCGAGCACCGCGTATTTGACACCGGCATACGCGAAGCCACCATCATGGGGCAGGCAATAGGCCTTGCCATGCGCGGCCTCAGACCAATTGCCGAAATACAATATCTGGATTATCTGCTCTACGCCCTGCAGCTTATGAGCGATGATCTGGCAACCGTTCAGTGGCGCACCAAGGGCCGCCAAAAAGCACCGGTTATTATACGCACGCGCGGCCACAGGCTTGAAGGAGTATGGCACAGCGGCTCACCAATGGGTATGATTGTGCATGCCTGTCGTGGCATTAATGTGTGTGTGCCCCGAAACATGACCATTGCGTCAGGGTTTTACAACAGCTTACTTCAGGCTGATGAACCGGCACTGATTATTGAACCCTTAAATGCGTATCGCCTCAAAGAAAAACAACCTTCCAATTTTGGTGAATATAAAATCCCGCTCGGAATTCCCGAAACGCTTTGTGAAGGCAGCGATATTACCCTGGTAACTTATGGAAGCTCGGTGCGTGTAGCCCTGGAAGCGGTAAAGCTGCTTTCGGCCCATGGCATTTCGGTAGAGGTAATAGATGTTCAAACCCTGATTCCATTTGATATCGGACACAGGATTGCAGAGTCGGTGAAACGAACTAACCGCCTGGTGATTCTTGATGAGGATGTTCCGGGGGGTGCCAGTGCTTACATGCTGCAAAAAATTACCGAGGAACAGGGGGCATTTCGCTGGCTCGATTCGCCGCCGGTAACTATTGCCTCTAAGGAACACCGCCCGGCTTATGGTAGCGATGGCGATTACTTCAGCAAGCCGAATACCGACGATGTGTTTGATGTTGTTTATAATCTGATGAGAGAAAGCGACCCGGGCAAATTTCCTGTATTGTATTAAAATGCTATTTTTGTGAGCCTCAAAATGGGCCTGCTATTTTAATAGAATTATGACATTCAGACTTAACACCGTTTTGTTTTCGATGGCATTTGTGATGCTTTCGGCTATGGCCGTTGCACAGGATAAAGATGCCAATAAAAAGGACGGAAAAGAGGGCGATGAATTTGCACCCAAAAAGCCTGAGACAAAACTAACCGAGGTCGTCAGCACCGATTCTCTGCCTCCGGGCGAACTCCTTAAAAGGGCAGTGACCTGGATTAAACTGGAATCCAATAAATACAAAAAATCAAGCGGCACAACCGCTGGTGGCAAAGCCGAGTGCAGCGCCAGTTTTCCGGTGAAACCAAAGGAACTTAATCCTGAAGTGGATTATACCGGCAAGGTAACCATGAAAGTGGTTATTGAGTGCAAGGACAACCGTTACCGCTACACCGTTTCAGAAATAAAACATGTCAGCAAAAGCGGTCTTACAAGTGGAGGAAGCATTGATAACGTGGTTCCTGAATGCGGCAGTAACGCCATGCACGATATTGTCTGGAAAAAACTGAAGGGCGAGGCCCTCCGGGGAGCAGCACAGTTAGTAGCCGACCTTAAGGAAAGAAAAAAAAAAGCTTCCGATTCGGCCAAACATGACGAG
>CALMNJ010000597.1 GCA_937868675.1 uncultured Bacteroidota bacterium
TGTTTATTAACTGCATTACTCTTAACGTTTTAATTTTTTACGAGGCGGAAGATTTGTCGCTTTCCGTCAGGGCAGGTTATTTTAACAAAATAAACACCAACACTCCATTGAGTCGTGTTTAAAACCATTTCCTGCTTTCTCGCATTGAGATTTTGCCGCAGTGTCACATGGCCGAGGGCGTCCACCACTTGTATATCAACATCTCCAATTTCGGATGAAAGAGATTGAATATGCAATACGTCGCTCGCCGGATTCGGGAAAATAGTGAAGTAGTTACCCGTGCTTCCAAGTTTTGCAAGCCCTGTACAATCCTGGGCATCAACATTTATTGTGAAAGTGGTTTTACAATTCGCTGTTCCAATGCCCACACAAGTATAAACCTGACTTGCAGTAACAGGGTAACTTACCATACTGCCTGTTTGAGAGCCCGGTTGCCAGGCATAACTGTTGGCACCGCTGGCGCTCAAGTAAAGAAACTCGTTGAGGCAAGCGGGGTTTTGTGATGTTGTGACACTCATAACTGGCGAAGCGCCTACATTAATCACTTTGGATACTGAAGTGTTGTTTCCGTTATTGGCCGTAAGTGTAACTGTATAAGTGCCCGCTCCGGTAAAACTGGCGGCAAGTGCGTTACTGTTATTTGGAATAAAGGAAACTGAACCGGGCCCTGTTGCAGACCATGTGTAAGAAGGAAGTGGAGTTCCAGATGTCATATTGCTAAGAGTAACAACTGCATTTTCGCAGGCAATACTGGCCATGTTGAACGAGGCAGTAGCCGCCGCCGCCGCAACAGAGCATAAATTATGGGTACCCAGAAATTTGCGATAAGGGCTGCTGCTCATGGCCGCTGCAATACGCGTGGCCTGATCGGGTGAATACATATACTTGCCGTTATCATTGGTGTAATCCATAAAATTCATATACATTTCCCCGTCAGGTGTGTTGCTTCCTGAACAAGTTGCAGTGTGATAAGGATATGAAGGTGCACCCGAATTACTTGCATTAGCGGGTGGTGTATCACCGCAATAGTCAGTGGCACAGGTACCATCGCCCCAAATATGTCTGAGGCCCAGGTAGTGGCCTATTTCATGAGTTGAGGTGCGGCCCTTGTCGTAACCCGAATAATAGGTGCCTCCCGGGTAAAACACCGTTGATCCAAATGCCTTTGCATAACACCAAAAACCATCTGTACTGTAAGTACCGGTTGCGCTCGGGATGCCGTTTAGTGAAGACAATGGTGGAAACGTTGCATATCCCAATAAACCACCTGTGGCGTTAATGTTCTCGTCAGACACCCAGATATTAAGGTATTTACTCACATTCCATACCGAGGCTGGTTTAATAACCGTGTTCATATAGTTTTGAAAATTGGTGATACCGGTAACGCTGGCCGGATTGTTCCATCCCTTGGTAACGTAGTTTATCCTGTCAATACCAGGTTCCGCAAGTGTATTTCCAACGGTGTCTTTCGTTGCAAGACAAAACTGAACGTTACAATTGGCTATTTTTACCCTGTTGAGTGCATCCAGATGAGATGCCGTTAATGATTGAGTTGCGGCCCAGTTCACAAAGGCAGCCTGTGGGTAATTCCAATAGTTATACCCTACTCCGCCATAATCATTATTCAACGTTTGTATCTGTGAAACCAGTTGCCCCTGCGCAAGATTGGGGTATGTTCCTACCGACTGCCCGCCGTGAATAACGTGTATGATAACAGGTATAGTGTAAGCCACATTTTGCTGTTTGCCCGCCAGAGCCTGCTGCTTCATAGTGCCAATAATTTTCTGCATATCCGACTCCCATTGCTGATCAGGAATTGGGGTACCACACATACCATTGTTTTGAGCAAGCAACGTTGTTGTTAATAGAGTAATGATAGAGAAGGTTAGAGCGGCTAAATTCTTGGTAGAAAAACACTTCATGTTAAATTTTATTAAACCCGTAAATCTATTCAATAACTTTTACCCCTGCAACATTGTAGAATTATATACCCAGAGCATGATTATTATTAACATTTATATCTTTTCAAACTGTTAAAATGGATGCCCATTTTGTTGTACCAAGCTGTAAATGAATACATAGTACAATGAAATTGGAAGCTGATGCAAATCAGTATTGTTGTTCCTTTTCTACACCTGCACCAAGCCCGTCAAATAGTGGAAAAATGAGGCTAAAAATGCTTAAATTCGTATAGGCATTTAATTATAAATACCATGATTAGATTTACATCTCCGTTTATAGCCGCCATACTGGTCGTGTTCCAGTTGAATAGTCAGGCGCAGTCGCCCCGCAAATATTGTGATGCAGCTGAGAAACTTGTTAAAACCAATGATTTTAAGGGGGCTTTTGAAAATTATTCAAAAGCCATTGAGCTTGACGCGAAGTATGAAAAAGCGTACCCTGCACGGGCTTTATGCAATGAAAAACTTGGCAAAATTCAGGAGGCGATAGAAGACTACAAAATGGCCATTAGTTTTGACCCAAAAAACAAAGAGCTCTACTACAATACGGGTCGCCTGATGGCCTCACTCAACCAAAACAAAGAAGCCGACGAAATGTTGCGTAAAGCTTACGAACGCGACAAGGGTTATGTGAGCGCGCTCGAAGCTGAAGTGGGCGTGTTGTTCAAATTGCATGATTATTATTATGGCGATGTGGTTACCATGTGGTTAATTGATGCTAAAAAAACACCTCAAAATTTATATAACCATGCCGTGATGCTGGACAGTCTTAAAAATATGACAGAAGCCGAACGTTTTTACCGCAGCACCAAAAGTATGGATCCAAAGTTCATGCCGGCTTATGTTAGTTTAGCCCTCACCGAAATGCGACTGGGAAAATTTGATGACGGACTTAAAGTGTGCGACGAAGGCCTTACAAAAGATCCTGGCAATGTGGATGTAACTTTTACCAAAGGAAAGGTTTTTGCTGGGAAAAAAGATTTTCAAAACGCTATTAACGAAGTAAGCAAGGTAATTATTTCAAAACCTTCGGTTGAAGCGTTTATGACACGCGCCGAATATTACGAGGTGCTTGGTCAGGAAAACACTGCTGTAAGCGATTACAGCCAGGCGCTGAAACTTGATGACAAAAATATTCAGGCATATCTTAAGCGGGCTGCCGCCAACGAAATTCTCCAAAATTATAAACCAGCACTTGCCGATTACAATAAAGTGGCGCTATTGGCTGCCGGCAATGAAAAAATTAGCGGAATCATAAAAGAGGCCAAGAAAAAAATATTTGAATTAAGCCGCGAAACAGATAAACCTGAAATTGAAATTACTTCACTCAAAACTGATAAGAATATCATTAAAGTGGCCGCCGACAAAAGCGAACTCGTTTTGAAAGGAACCGTAAAAGATGCCAGTCTTATCAAAAACATGAACGTAAATTCGGGCCACGCGGACTTCTCAACCGACTCCCTGAATCCACAGTTTAACATTACCATCAGCGATCTTTCCAAACTGAATGAAATTACAATCAGTGCAACAGACGTTTACAACAATACGCAGATCACACAATACAAAATAGAAAAAACCGAAAGCGACAAGCCAATCATTGCCATTGAAACCCCCATCGCTTCCTTTGAAAATGAAATATTTGTTGATAACAACGGACCCGATGTGTTTATTCAGGGCAAAATAAAAGACGCCAGTTTAATCGAGTCCATTGTGATTGATGGTATTATCGCATCGTTCAATCCAACCAATCTTAACCCTGAATTTTCTGCCCAGGTTAAAATTGCCGAGAAAACCAAAATTACCTTCGCTGTAAAAGATATATATGGCAACGAAAACGTGCAGGTTTTCACCATCAACCGGAGCGGCGCTACAGCCGCAATAGACAACCCCATGGGCAATACCTGGGTGGTGTTTATTGAAAACAGCAAGTACCAGAGTTTTCCAAGCCTTGAGGGCCCGGCAAAAGATGTTACCGCTATGAAAGCCGCACTGGCAAACTACAAAATCACGAAAGTGCTGCACAAAAAAGACATGACCAAAACTGAAATGGAAAAGTTCTTTGCCATTGAGCTGCGCGACTATGTAAAAAACAATAATATCAATTCGCTTATGATTTGGTATGCAGGACATGGTAAATATGTAAGCCCTACCGGCTATTGGGTGCCCGCCGACGGAAAAACGGATGACGAGTTCAGTTATTTTGGTATCAACAATCTTAAAGCTGCCATGCAATCTTATGCCGGCAAATTGGTGCATACACTTGTGATAACCGATGCCTGCGAGTCGGGAGCAACCTTTTTGATGGCAATGCGCGGTGGAGATGACGAAAAACGCTGCGACAACTTCGAGCTTACAAAAGCAAAATCTTCGCAGGTATTTACTTCGGCAGGATACGAACTGGCCTCCGACAATTCGCAGTTCACCAAAACGTTTGTGAACATACTCAACAACAATGTTGAGCCTTGCCTGCCCATCGAAAAAATTGTGAAGAAAGTTGGTGCTGCTGTAACAGCAGCAGGTAAT
>CALMNJ010000598.1 GCA_937868675.1 uncultured Bacteroidota bacterium
AAATATCGTGTTGTTTAAATGTTTCATACCTAATTATTCGGCGATTATCTTTTTTACAACCGAGTTGCGGTTTGATGAATTAATTATGACGAGATAAATACCCGGGGAAAGACTGGCGTGAATGAGTGTTTCTTCTTCTATAATGTCAGTGCACAGGATCTTTTGACCACAAAGACTATAAACGCCAAGTTCCCGCGCACCATCAATGTTTTTATTGTTTACCATAAGCAATCCATTGTTGCTGTTATAAATTATCCTTAAGGCCGTGTCCGCCTGATTTGACGGCACTAACAAACCATTGGTTTCATCAAGCATTCGTATGGTGTTGTTGTCCCTGTCCGAAAAATAAATTGAATGGTCGGTTTTTATGATGATACCGGAGGGTGAATTTATTTTGAAAGTAAAGGCCGGACCTAAAGTTCCTGAATTGCCTGATGAAACAGGCCCATTGTTTACCAGGGTGCTTATATAACCTGCAGCATCCACTTTTCGCAATTTGTGATTGCCGGAATCGGTAAAATATATTTCGTTAAAATAGTTGTTTGCCAGAGCGCTGGGATTATTTATGCTTATCTGAGTGGCGGTTCCATTATCGGTAGTAAAGCCGGGGCTGCCGTTTCCTGCAAAAGTGCTAATGACTCCCGATGTATTTATTTTGCGGATGCGGGCATTTCCAACGTCGCAGATGTAAAGGTTGCCGTTCTTGTCAAAATGGAGGTATCCAGGAAGGTTAAGCGAAGCCGAAAGGGCCTGCCCGTTGTCGCCCGCAAAGCCTGAGACATGGGCAGTGCCTGCAACAGTACCAAGTATGCCGGAGGTGCTTATGGTGCGGATGCAGTGGTTATGTGTTTCAGTAAAATAAATCGTACCACTGCTGTTAATGGTTATTCCGCCCGGTCCGTTAATGGAAGAGCCGTAAGCGGTTGCTCCATCGGGGCTGGTTCCGGCGGTACCGGTTCCCGCTACTGTGGTAATGATTCCATTACTGTTTATCATACGGATACAATGGTAACTGCTGTCAGCGAAATATAAATTACCCGAAGCGTCAAAAACCATTGCGGTGATAGCTCCGATTTTTGCAAGTGTTGCTAAACCGCCATCGCCCGAATATCCATCCTTACCTGTCCCGGCAACGGTTGTAATAATGCTATTGATTTTAATCATGCGGATGCGAGCATTTCCTGCATCGGCAACATAAATGTCGCCATTCGGAGCCATTGCAAGGGGGCCTGGCGAATTAAAGGCTGCATTTTGGCAGTTCGCTCCGTCGCCCCAAAAACCCTGGGCAAAGTTAACTCCTGCCAGCGGAAAAACGTATTGCGCGGCAACTATATTAAATAAAAATAAACTCGCGACCAGTAAAGGCCGGCGGAGATAATTGCGGTAAGCCATGTGATAAGAGTTTTACCAAAGATAGTATATTTTTTAATGTTTGCATTCCAAACTACAGTGATTTTTATCAATCCGCTATTATTTATGGAGCGTTTAACCCTTCGAATGTTTGAATAATCAGACCTTAGCTATTCATGATTGAAGCGCCGGATTTTTAGAGGCATAGGTCATTGACTTTAAAAGACTATTGATTCACGACCTTATAGAAGTTATGGTCGTAATAGCGTGGAATTTTTGTTGTACACTGGGTTTTGGGTTGGCACACTATTCAATTTTTTCCCTGTAAAGGTATCGTTCCTGCATACTGCCAAACGGGCGGTACACATAATACACGTATCCGTCTTTTATTTTTAATTTTTCGGCACTATGGTTCTTTAGCTTGTAAGTAAGCACGGCCTGTCCGGTTCTGAAATCAATTTGTTTTATATAATGGTGTTCGTCTTTGCTGAAGAATGCGTACACCTTGTTCTGAGCCTCGTCAACAAACAGCTTTTTTTTCCACTCGCGCCAGTTTTTGGGATGGTGATAATTGATCTTTACACTGTCGAGCAGGTTATTGTCTTTGCCGTAATGATATAAATAATCGTTGTGGTGGTTAAAAATACAGATGGTGTCGTTAATAATGAAGAGTGGCGCATAAAGTGGTTCGTAAAACATACTTTGGGTGAAACCGCTCATGAGTGCAGCCACAATGTGCACGTCGGTTTTGTAATAATCGGCCAGGCGACGGGCTTCCAGTTGCATGCGCGAGGGCAGGAAGTAATACTACATGTTGTACATCTTCAACAGGTCTTCGTTGCTTATTTTGTTAAGCAAATGATTCACCGTATCGTTGTGTTTAAAGTAGTAATAATTGAACGAAGGAAATTTATCCCAATGCGAGCTGTAATAAAGATTGCCATTTGCGGTATCGGCCACCGGTTTTATGTAGCGTTCAAATTCGTGTTTACGGATGGTCATTAAAAGCAAATCGGTATTAAGAACCTCAAGCCTGAACACGGTGTCGGAACACACAAGGTCGGTATAACCTTCGTAATCGTGGTAAAAACGCTGCGCCTCTCCGGCGTCCGCTGGCAACTGGTAGGTCGAAAAAATCTTCCCGCTGTAGTCGGCTACCCTTAGCTGTGCTTTTTTTAGCGAGCCCTCGGAGGTAAGCAGGATGAGTTTGTCTTCGTAAAAATCAAAATCATAAATGCCATAATTCATTACAATTTCGCCAACAGTACTCGCTTCGGCATTTTCATTACCCAAGACAGCACACTCAATTTCTCTACCAACAACACCTTTTTCAATCAACACTTTTCTATCAAATATAAATGCTTCATCTAATGCATTTTCAAATTCCTCTTTATTGGTAACTTTACTGACACCAACTGAAGAACCCATATTACAAGGCTTTACAAACATTACATCGCCCAATTCTACTTTTAAGGTTTCATAGTTGGTGTTATATCTATCTTGTTTGTATATGGTTACACCTTTTGCATGACCAATGCCTGAATCTCTTAATATTCGTTTGGTAAAATCCTTGTCCATAGAAACTGCAGATGATAATACAGATGGACCAACAAAAGGAATGTCTAAATGTACAAAAATACCTTGCAGAGAACCATCTTCACCATTAGGGCCATGCGTAATTAAAAAGGCTGCATCTACTTTAGGTAAATAAGTTTTGTTGGCTATATTAAAAAATGCTTTTTCA
>CALMNJ010000599.1 GCA_937868675.1 uncultured Bacteroidota bacterium
ATTGAATAGGGGTTAGTTCTTATTAATTAACCACACACTACCAATCACAACCACCATGCTGATGAGCTGCCCCGGACTAACACTTTCACCATCTATTACACCCCACAAAATAGCCACAATGGGAATAAGGTAGGTGCAACTGCTGGCAAATATAGTACCCGATGCTTTAATAAGCACATTATACAGAATAACAGAAATGGCCGAACCCACGATGGCCAGCGTACTAACGTACCCCAGCGATGGCCAGGCCAGCGCGTGATGGCTGAAGTGCTCGGTGAAACGGGTGAAACCGAATAAATATACCAGCGCAATAGGACCGGTGATGCTAAACGACCAAACGGTGGCTGTGATAGAGTTGACCTCACCCAGATATTTTTTAATTCCGTTGAGGCTTATGGCGTAAAACAAAGTAGCCAGCACCACCATAAAGCCATATGAAAAATTACGAAAAACATCGCTGGCTGTATCAAAAAGCATCAGGCAAACGGCGGCGGCAAAGCCAACCATAATACCCCAGGTTTGATGTCTGTTGGGCCGCGCTTTTAACCATACCATGCCTACTATAATCGTAAATAAGGGGGTTAAGGCATTTAACATGCCTGCCAGGCTGCTGCTGATTTGGGTTTCGGACGCGGTAAATAAGAAAGCAGGGAGCAGGTTGCCAAACACGCCCATGTAAACCAGGCCTTTAAAGTTTTTTTTCAGATTAAGGCGCCCGTATTTTATATGAAAAGGCAGTAAAAACAAAAAGGCAATGGTAATGCGCAGTGCCGCCACCTCATCGCTGCTGTATGCGTCCATGCCGCGTTTCATTAATATAAAAGAACTGCCCCAAATGAGCGAGAGCAAAATTAACAGGAACCACGAAAGGGCTTTTTGATTCATAAACGAAAGGGCAAAAGTACCTCAATTAATACTAACTTTGTGTTCAATTATTTAACACAAACAAAATCTATGAAAGTTGCCGTTGTGGGTGCCACCGGACTGGTGGGCACTAAAATGCTGGAAGTGCTGGCCGAAAGAAATTTTCCTGTTACTGAACTTATACCAGTGGCCTCCGAAAAATCGGTAGGCAAAGAGGTGGAATATAAAGGCAAAAAGTACAAAGTACATTCAATGCAGGCTGCCATAGAGGCGCAACCCCAGGTGGCTCTTTTCTCGGCTGGAGGCAGCACCTCAACCGAATGGGCCCCAAAATTTGCCGAAAAAGGCATTACGGTAATTGACAACTCCTCGGCCTGGCGTATGGATCCTGCCAAAAAACTTGTGGTTCCCGAAGTAAATGCCCACGTGCTTCAGGCTACCGATAAGATTATAGCCAACCCAAACTGCAGCACCATACAAATGGTGGTGGCTCTTAAGCCTTTGCACGATCAGTACAAAATAAAACGCGTGGTGGTATCAACCTACCAGAGTGTAACAGGCACGGGAGTTAAAGCCGTAAATCAATTAATGAACGAGCGCCAGAGCGGGAGCAGTGCGGAGATGGCCTATAAATACCGCATAGATATGAACGCTATCCCCCAGATAGATGTTTTTATGGACAATGGTTACACCAAGGAGGAGATGAAAATGGAGAACGAAACAAAAAAGATAATGGGAGACGACAGCATAGCGGTAACCGCCACTACCGTGCGTATACCCGTAATGGGCGGCCATAGCGAGAGCGTGAACCTTGAGTTTGAACGCGATTTTGATTTGAAAGAACTGGTGGCGTTGCTGGCTGCCACACCCGGGATAATTGTACAGGACGATACTGCCAGCCAGCTTTACCCAATGCCAATGACCGCGCATAACCGCGACGAGGTGTTTGTGGGTCGGATTCGCCGCGACGAATCGCAACCGCGAAGCCTGAACTTGTGGATTGTGTCGGATAACTTACGTAAAGGTGCTGCTACCAACGCCGTGCAGATCGCGGAGTACCTGGCTCAGAAAAAAATGCTTTAAACCGGTTAATTGCCGCACCTGTTACAATACATAACGTTAGAATAAAAGACGGGCCATGAGGCTTAATTTGATTTAATTTTAATGCCAGCATGAAACGACCCCGGATTATTACCACCATCTGCGTCATTGGATTTATATCAGTGTTACTGACGTTTCCGCAGGTGTTTTCGCCTTCCATTAAAAAGCTTGGGCTTATTGTACCGGCCATTTTTGGGGTTTTGGTGGCCATGCATTTTATTTCCTGTGTGGGTTTATGGTTTTTTAAGCAGTGGGGCGTTCAGCTTTACCTTATTTCCTTTTTTGCCCGGCTCCTGTTCCGGATAGGGTTTGATCTTACGGGACCGTTTTTTTTCATCAGTTTACTTACTGAGCCGGTTTTCATCTTTATTCTGCTTAAATATTATAAGAGAATGAATGTCAATCTGTAAGCGGTTTTAATTCGCCCACAAAAAATCGCGGCTCATCGAAAACAGAGTTTTTTAAGAAAATAAATTTGTCCTGTCCGGATTAATTTGTATATCTTTAAGATACAATTCAAAAAGAAGTGGATTTTAAGTTCACTCATCAAGAAGTATAATTTAATCAGTTAAAGACATGATTGCCGAGGTAGAAACGCAGGAAATTTTAGAGACCCTTAAGAGCTTTTTTGGCTTTGACGGCTTTAAAGGCAACCAGGAAAAGATCATTAAAAGTTTATTATCAGGACATGATACATTCGTCATTATGCCTACCGGCGGTGGCAAAAGTTTATGCTACCAGTTACCGGCCCTTTTGAGCGAAGGAACGGCTATCGTGGTGTCGCCACTCATTGCCCTGATGAAAAACCAGGTGGATGCTATACGGGGTTTCAGTAATGAAAATGGCATTGCGCACTTTCTTAATTCCTCGCTCAACAAAGGCGATATCAATCAGGTGAAAAAGGATGTACTGAGCGGCAAGACCAAATTGTTGTACATCGCTCCTGAAACGCTTACCAAAGAAGACAATATCAGCTTTTTTAAGGAGTTTAAAATATCCTTCTTCGCTATTGATGAGGCGCACTGCATTTCGGAATGGGGTCACGACTTCAGGCCCGAATACCGTCGTTTAAGGCCAATTATAGACGCAGTGGGTGGCGTGCCGGTGATGGCGCTTACCGCTACGGCTA
>CALMNJ010000600.1 GCA_937868675.1 uncultured Bacteroidota bacterium
AAACTGATATTAAGCACGGCGGCAAAAAAATAAGAAACAGGAACTTTTAAAACATCAAAACAATAAAACCAAACACTCATGGCCGACTCAAACGCATTGGTGGTAAGCGACACCGTGATAACACCGCAGATCATAATGACCGAAGGCGCCGGAAAGGCTTACCAGTCGGTGGCTCAATCCACTGCCATTGCCATTCAGGATGCCACCGATAACCTGCGCAACATTAACACCATTAGTACCACTGCCCTGGGTGTTGCAATGGCGCAGTTTCTTGAAACAAAAGACCCCTCTTACATCCAGGCGATGGAGCTGGCCAATAAAATGTCGCTTGAAGCTGCCAGCAATTTCCAGACAATAGGCATCAATGCTGCGGCGGTATTAAAAGCATATCCTCCCGGCCAATAAAGATTTTTAACCATTAAAAGCTGCAACATGGTTTATCTGAACGAACAACTCATTGAAAACGTGGCTCAACTGAGCACACGCTTCCAAACCATCCTTCCCATGATCAATAATGGTCAGGAATGGCTGCGCTGGGCAATTGCCAATAGCGAAATGCCGGCCTGCAGGGCCCGGAGCGAAAACGAACTACTCACCATCATTAAGTTGGGGCTTGATGCCGACATGATGATAAGGCTAAACACCCTGAAATTAAGCCTGAATAAATTGTTGAGCATGAGTGACGGAGACATTGAACAACTGGCGATGGTTGTAAACACAACGTTTGACAACGATACAACTTTACAACCATTGCTTTTGCGCAACAACCTTCTTAGTTACAAAGACCTTTACGAAGGCATTGGTTTTGCCCAGTCGCAATACTCTGTTAACGGCGCCTTATTTGAAGGCATTTCGTTTGCAGAAAACCTGACGCTAACCGCTTTTGCAAAAAGCATGCAGGGCTTGGATCCACAGGTGCAACAGCAGGCCTCTAAGTTTGCGCAGGAGAAAGCCTCTACCGTTTGTGGATTTATTGATCTTTTCAATTTTTTTACCACGGCTTTTAATAATGTTCTGCCTGCCGGCACCAAGGCTTTGATTGCTCAGGGAGAGATTCAGCCTATCTACGAGGCGCTTCAGCCTATTGTGTATCAACTGTTGTTTACACCCAATATTGGCGAAGGGCAGCCGGAAGCTGCCATCCGGCAGAATCTTCCGAAAGTAATTGCATCCAGTCGTTTTATAGGGTATCAAACGGCATCATCGGCAATGCTGAACCTGCTACGCAATATCAGTGTAAGCAACATTGATGAAGCATCCCTGAAAACACAAACAGAAAGTTACCTCACAACCATCAAAAATCAACTGAGTTTAACAACAGCGGGTGCGGGCATTTACTCGCAGGACGGCAGCCTTATCACTTACACTTATGATAATGATGCGGCAAACATACTTGTTGGTGTAGATGCTACAGGCAGTGTTTTTATTCAATCTGAAACCATTTTAAAACAAACCAATCAACAAAACAGAACATGAGCGAAATGATAAATTCCCTGTCCGAGCTTCATCAACTGCTGAGAGGCTCAGCCAATTCGCAATCAATGGCCATGATCAATAATGTAATGGCCGAAACGCTGAGCATGTCTATGCACAATGCGGTGACTACGCAACACAATGCACAAATGCTCAATTCCGCTTCCACAACTTCCACCTGCGCCAGAATACTCTCCTCGATTGGAGTGAAGATGACCGGTCCTCCGGGCCCTCCCGGCCCTGCAGGCCCTGCGGGTCCATCAGGCCCTCCGGGCGTAACTGGTTTGCAGGGCCCTCCCGGCTCTACCGGCGCACAAGGTGTAATTGGACCGCAGGGACCTGCCGGGCAGCAAGGCACTCCGGGACCCCAGGGGCCGCAGGGACCCCAGGGAGTTCCCGGACCTGCGGCACCAGCCGCCGCTACACCAACACCCGCTCCGGCCACACCACCTGCAGCCACTCCAACTCCTGCGGCCGCCAGTCCATCAACTCCTCCTCCCGCGGCGGCACCAGCAGCACACGCAAGTCCATCTTCCGCAACCAGCAACACGGGCTCAGGAGGTGGTCCGTCACCACTCACCGGCGGGAGTTAACACTGCCATCACTAAAACAAATCTTCACAGTAAATTAAACCAGTTTTTAACGAGCATAGGAAATAAATTCAAGAAAAAATAACCAGTGGCCTCAACCGTAAATAATCAAATCACCGATTCAATTACCGAAACTAACACAGAAATACTCGGTAGTGCGCCGGCAACGGCAATGGCCAATCTTTATCAGGCCACAGCACAGGCGCTTGCAAATGCGGCACACAATGCAACTGTGGCTCAGCAGCAAGCCAACATACTCGCTCAGGCGGTTACAACACAAGGGGTTAACATGCTTTATTCTATTAAATTTTCGTAAACAGTTTTCATGAAAGAGATCATCATTCGTTACAATCCAAAATGCGGCAGATACAGCATCAGGCCTCCAATACAAACCGCAGGAAAAATTTAATCACCACATACAGTACCATCAATAACAAACAAATCAATCAAAGTCAAACAAAAAAAAACAAGAAATCATGGCATTTCCAACATCAGTAAACGATCAAATCACCGATTCGGTAACACAGGCAAACACTAAAGTGCTGGGCGACGCTCCGGCAGTAGCAATGGGTAATCTTTACCAGGCAACAGCTCAGGCGCTGGCCAACGCGGCTCACAACGCCACTACCAGCCAGCAACAAACTAACATCACCGCTCAGGCAGCTACCACAATGGGTGTTACCACACTCTACTCAATCGACACCGCATCTGACGGCATCGCGACTTCCAAAATTTTGAAGTCGTAATAAGCCGTCAAACACTATCAATTAAACACCATATAAACAATTAAAAAACAGAAATCATGGCATTTCCAACATCCGTAAACTCACAAATCACCGACTCTATCACCCAGGCCAACACCAAAGTGCTGGGCGACGCGCCAGCAGTGGCAATGGGCAACCTCTTCCAGGCCACCGCTCAGGCGCTTGCCAATGCGGCCCATAACGCAACCAGCAGCCAGCAGCAAACTAACGTAACTGCACAGGCAGCCACCACAATGGGCGTAACTACACTTTACTCCATTGACACTGCGGCGGATGGCGTGGCAACCTCCAAAATTCTCGGTTCATAATTAATCGGGTAAGCCGGCACTGGCGCCCGGGGTGCCGTGCCGGTTAATTACCCGTACAAAGCCTCTCCTGCAACTTGCGGGCAAGCGGCGCAAACCGGTTCGTTTAAAACATTACAGCTGCGCATGTAGTTGCGCTTATAGGCTTCGGCTTAGCTTTTGGTGGATTTGCTTCAGGCAGGTCTGCCCTACTCTCCTCTTGCTCCTGAATACCGGGCGTGGTTTACGGGTATTTACACAACACAAAAACCCGGAAGTAATTTGTTTAATCATTAAAAATCAGAAATTATGGCATTTCCAACATCAGTAAACGATCAAGTCACCGACTCTATCACTCAGGCCAACACCAAAGTGCTGGGCGACGCTCCGGCAGTAGCCACCGGAAATCTTTTTGTAGCTACCAGCCAGGCGCTTTCAAACTCGGCTCACAACGCCACTTTTAACCAGCAACAGGCGGGTCTTATTGCACAGTCAACCATGACACAGGGCGTAAGCACACTCTACAGCATCGACACCGCTTCGACTGGCGTGGCCACAGCAAAAATATTTGCTTAAGCCGCAATTAAAACATTAACCTTTTAAACGAAAGATCATGGCATTTCCAACATCTGTCAACTCACAAATCAC
>CALMNJ010000601.1 GCA_937868675.1 uncultured Bacteroidota bacterium
TAACCACGATGCTACTGGTGGTTGCACCTGTATTCCATGTATAACTTGAAGCACCACTTGCCGAAAGCGTAGCGGTATTACCGGCACAAACCACAGATGTTGTACTAACAATACTTGGCGATGAAGGCGCAACGACGGTCACCGTCACTTCATTGGAAGGGCCGTTAATAGTACCATTACAGGTAGCCATCATACGGTAATAATAGTTTCCGGCACTCAGTGTCGGAGTTGTATAACTGCTTGTGTTGGTACCCGAGCCGGTGGTTACGTTGGTGTAACCGCTGCCTGATACAGGCGATGCCTGCCATGCGTAGGTTATACCGGTTCCGCCGGAAGCACCCGTAGGGGTAAGGTTAAGCGTTGAAGAGTTACCGCAAATGCTGTAACTGGTTGTGGTAATCGTTCCTCCGTTCGCTGCATTACACAGGCAACTCAGTCCGGTGCTAAGCACACTTCCTGTTGTTGCTGTTGAAAGCGGTCCACCAGAGTTGGCTCCAACAATTGAAATAATAGGAGAACCTCCCATGTTAAGAACTACGCCCATTTCGGTAGGATACGAGCCTACAGACGTGAAAATTAAACTATAAGTGGCCGCAGTTGGCAGACATATACTCACGGTTTGTGAAGTACCGGTGGTAAAACCTGATCCTATGGTAGTTGTTTGACCATTTACAACAAGCGCCATTAAACCACCATTCCAGCCATCTCCGTATGAGTCAGTGAGGGTTAAGGTGGCGGCGCAACTGTTAACTGTATATCCAGCCGCACCGGTTGTTGCCGAGTTGCTGCTAACGGTGCATGTGGTAACGAGGCGGTAATATGAAAGTGTGCTTGGTGTTGCAGTATAAGCTGTATTGGTAGCTCCTGAGATGGCGGTCCAGGGACCGCTTGATGAAGATGCTGTTTGCCATTGATAAACAATGCCAAGTCCACTTGTGAGGCCTGTTCCTGTTAATAGAAGCGGTTGATTGGCACAGCCGCTGGAAGCAGCCGCTGTAATGCTCCCACTTACTACGTTGGAACAGGTAACAGGTGCTCCACAGGTTGTGCCCGTGGTAAGAAGGCTTCCCGCTGTTGCGCTTGAAAGAGGACCGCCTGAATTAGCTCCAACAATGGTAAAAGTAGAGCCGCCAATATCCATATTAATACCCATTTCTGTGGCGTACGATCCCGGACTGGTGAGGTAAAGGCTATAAGCGCTGGAAGGTGGAAGACAGGCGGTTGTAATAAATGAAGTGCCTGTAGTGAACCCTGAACCAATGGTGGTTGTCTGACCGTTTACTACCACAGCCATCAATCCTCCGTTCCATCCGTCGCCATAGGCATCGGTTAAGGTAAAGGAGGCAATACAGGTATTGGCCGTGTAGCCAACTACTGCTGAGGTTGCACTTTGAGCGCTGGCCGAACAGGTAACGATTATTCTGTAAAATATACTTGAGCCTGAACCCGGTTGTTGAAAGCTGGGGCCAGAGATACCAGACAGAGTTGTCCACGGACCGGAAGCCGAACCTGAGGACTGCCATACGTAAGAAATACCTGGCGTATTCAAACCGGTTTGACCACTCACCGAAACGGCATAGGGTGTATTGGCGCAGCCTGCAGCCGGACTTACTGCAATTGTACCGGCACTTGGTGCGCCGCTACAGGTTGGGTTCGGATTCAGATAATTTCCCTCCCAGGCACCAATATCTGGAGCTGTTGCACTGCGGGTATTTCCGGCAAAGTCGGTTGTTAAACCAGCGATTGGAAGCGCGCCTGACTCAATCTGGGTTGTGGTGGATCCTGAAATAGAAAGGTAGGTTGAGGAGGAGCCCGTTAAAACGGCAAAAGGTGGATTCTCGGTAACAGCGGCCGCTTCTTTGCCAGCCATAAATGATTTGTATGATGCCAGAGTCTGGAGGTTGTTCACGCCATCTGAATAAATCATATTAGTTGCTGACGGAACACCGGCATAATAAAGGTTATTGTCAGATCCGGTATTGTAGGTGCTGATCGTTGAACTCAAACGGCGATGTGCCACAACCTGTCCTACACCGGTTGCGGCGCAATTGTTTACAATCAGGTTGTTGGCAAAAGTCATGTTATAGCTCGAGGACGTGTAAATGCCGTTGCTTCCGAAGCCACTGGCACCACTGGTGCCGGTAAGATAAACCGAGTTGTTGTAAACATTCAGATTATACGACGCCTGAGGCAGGATATACATGCCGCTTATGGCCTGACTATTGATTGAGGAAGGGGCGTACAAATTACCAATCACGTTATTGTAAATATTAACTGTTTGACCCGCATAGTACCCAAGTATGTACATACCATAAAGAGAAGTGCTGGTTCCATTGGTGGTAACATCACTTATTTTGTTACGGTAAAAATTAAACACCCCACCGGTTGTTATGCCGCCAGGATAATAATAATAAATACCATAATTAGTACCACTTGACACGATGTTGTTCCAGGTATTGCCATAAATGTTACTTGCGGTACCATAGTAATTGTAGAAGTACATCATGTAAATGTTACCAGTACCATAAGTTATGTTAGACCACGTGTTGTTGTAAATGTTGTTAGTGGCTGAATAGTAGGGGCCGTATATCATGTACATACTGCTCGTACCGGAAGATGCAGTAATGTTGGAGCATACGTTGCCATAAATGTTGGTTGTTAATGCCCCATAGTAAGTGTAAAGCATATATAATGCTCCGGTATTGGTACCGTTATTATAATTGGAGAAGTTGTTGTTGAAGAAGTTAAAACTTGGATTAGTGGGGCTGCCACTCAGGTTGTAATAAAAATAAGTGGCAGAACTTCCGGCTGCTGTTCTGGCAAAGGCCGTCACAATCGAGTTGCTGTTAACACTAACGTTCTGCGAGCTCTGGCTGTGGTAAATCAGATAAATAACACCGGTGGTTTTAATACTTAGGTTATTCAAAAGGTTACCTTGTATGGTGGAAACACTTGTAGATGCATTGCAATAAATACCTG
>CALMNJ010000602.1 GCA_937868675.1 uncultured Bacteroidota bacterium
ATAGTTCTATAAACACTAATCCTTATATATTTAGTTTTTCGCGCAATAATCTTGCAACCGGCAATGGGTTTGTGTTTGGAAGCGGCTTTGGCGTAAACAGCAACTCTTCCAACGATGGCGTTTCACTTATTGATATAACCAACTACAACGTGAGTTTCAGGATAGGCTATGAGCGTAAATTTTTGCAACGACAGAAATGGATTCCTTTTTGGGGAATTGAAACAGCTCTTGGAGGAGTTTACAATAAAGTGCATACCGAAAGTTTTTCGGTATCCGGAACAAAAGTAACAACAGAGAGCACGCGTTTATTTATCGGGCCCTCGCTCCGGGGAGGCGTTGAATACGCGCTAACAAAACATATTTTACTAGGCACTGAGTTTTTCTTTAATGCACAAATCGCATTTCGATCAACAAGTAGTTCTACCGGGCAAAACAGCGAGGATGTGGTCCCGCTTGATATTGGATTCCACTCGCCAACCGCACTGTTTCTGGTATTCAGGTGGTAAAAGCCATTAGATGAGCCCTCTTGTTTTTATTTCAAGGTATTTGTTAAGGCTGTTCACCGTGAGGTTTGCGGGGGGAGTGTAAACACTCATGATGCCAAACTGTTTCAATTCTCTGCTTATCTGGCGCTTTTCGTAATCAAACTTCTGCGCAATTGTTTGCTCATATATTTCAAGGGTGTCGGTGGCCGGTTTGCCAAGCAGGCCCTTTAACTCCGTATTTTCAAAGAAAACAACTACCACCAGGTGTTTTGCTGCAATTCTGCGAAGGTAGCGGATCTGCCGTTTTAAGCCGTTCAGCGTTTCAAAATTGGTATACAACAAAATAAGACTGCGCTGGGTAATTTTGGTGCTGATGTGCGACAGCAATTTTTCATAATTGCTTTCTCCAAAATCGGTTGAGGCGTTATAAAGCCCTTCCTGAAGACGCAGCAACTGGTTTCCTTTTCGGTCGGCGCCAATGTGAATATTCACTTTGTCCGAAAAGCAGATAAGGCCTGGTTTGTCTTGCTTAATCCACGCAACATGACCAATCACGAGGCTTGCATTTATGGCATAATCGAGCAGGGTCATTTTTTCGAAAGGCATTTTCATAATTCGCCCCATATCCACAACACTATAAACATTCTGTGCCCTTTCTTCGCGGTAGTGGTTCACCATCAGGCTCACGCGCCGGGCGGTGGCTTTCCAGTTTATGGTTCTTACATCATCTCCCGTCACATACTCTTTTATCTGCTCAAACTCGGTGCTGTGCCCGATGCGACGTACTTTTTTAATTCCCAGCTCGGTTAGCCTGTTACTTATGGCCATGAGCTCGTACTGCCGCAGTTTGAGAAAGGAGGGATAACAGGCCATCTTAAAGTTTTCGGCTGTTGTAAAATGCCTCAGTAAAAAGCCTGTAACCCGTATGCCCACTACCAGATTCAGTTTACCGAAATGGTATTCGCCACGCTCAACAGGTCTTACTTTATAACTAAAACTTTTTTGCTGCGCCGGCTTTAGCCAGGTGGTTATTAAAAAATTACGTTCCTGCAATTGAAATGGAAGTTCATCAATAATTGAAACGTTTACCGGAAACGAGTAAAAGTTTTCGATGGTAAGTACAACTTCGTTCTCATCGCCATTGCTTAGTTTACTGTAATGTGCATGGCGATTCCCGGTTAAGGGCGTTTCGTGGCGGAACAGCAGAAAGGTTTCAACCAAAAGTCCTAATAAAAAAACATAAAGAAAACTTATTGCAGGTTCGTACAACACAGGGAAACTGTATGAAAAAACCAGCAGCAGAATCAGGGCCGTGAGAGCCGCGTAAAAGCGCTGCCCAAATCGGATTTGTCTGTATATTTTGATGAGGTTATTCAAATGGTTAACGTGGAATATCAACTTTGTCAATAATCTGCTGAATCACTGTGTCGGTTTGTATTCCTTCCATTTCTTTCTCTGGGGTGAGCATAATGCGGTGACGCAAAACCGGAAAAGCAACATATTTAATATCGTCGGGCGTTACAAAATCACGATTCTGAAGACAAGCACAGGCTTTGGATGAGTTAAGCAACGCGAGCGAGGCACGTGGAGATGCACCCAGAAAAAGTGACGGGTTTTTGCGCGTGGCGTGAACAATTTGGGCCATATAGGTAATGAGATGATCTTCCACAATTATTTTTCCGGATACAGCCTTAAGTTCAGCTATTTTTCCACGGCTTAATACGGGAAGCACCTTACTGAGATCAATTTTACCTTCGCTTCGGTGAAAATTGGTGAGCATGGTATTTTCGTCTTCCAGGCTGGGATAGCCTACCAGCACTTTGAATAGAAAGCGGTCTAGCTGAGCCTCAGGTAACCTGTATGTGCCTTCATGCTCAACCGGGTTCTGAGTGGCCAGCACCATAAAAGGATCCTCAAGTTTGTGCGTCACTCCATCAACCGTTACCTGTCTTTCTTCCATGGCCTCAAACAGGGCCGCCTGTGTTTTGGCAGGCGATCGGTTTATTTCGTCGGTTAAAACAATGTTTGCAAACAAGGGGCCTTTCCTGAATTCAAAGTCATGGCTTTTGGCATTAAATACCGATGTACCGGTTATGTCGGCTGGCATCAGATCGGGGGTAAACTGTATTCGTTTAAAATCGGCGTCTATGGTTCGCGCCAAAAGCTTTGCTGTTAACGTTTTTGCTACGCCGGGCACGCCTTCAATCAGCACATGCCCGTCGGCAAGCAAGGCAATGAGAAGCAGATCGGTAAGCTGCCTGTGCCCTACCAGGTAGGTGGCAATTTGTTGGCGAACCTGAGCGGTTTTTTGCCCCAGTTCATTGAGGTCTATGCGGTTTGAAAATTGATTTTCCATATTATCTTAAACTATTCTTGTTAAATATATAAATCTGTCGGTTAAGTTCGGCCAACTCATGATCGCTTACTGACTCGGCTGCGGCAAGCTTGTTACAATAAACGAGCATTTGTTTTACGCGACTGGGAGTTACGCCGCTTAATGTGCTTATTTCTTCGCTTATGTTTTCGGGGGGCGAGGCGGTATCTACTCCAAAACGATACCGTAAACTCTCATAAAAGTACTTTATTTTTTCAGCGGCAATGTGCCGGTGCGTTTTGCTATTGTAATAAACATGGCTTATTACATCAACAAATTCGAGCGTGGTGTTGGTGACTTCTTCTTTAACCGGTATGGCTCTCTGACTACGTCTGCTGCCGAAGATCATATAGAGTATCAGCGCGGCAAGCATTAATAAGTAAGCGTAGTAAAGAGAGTCGCTGTCGAAAATAAATTTAAAAATCGAATCGGTTGCCGGATTCATGGTTTTGTAATGTTCATCCCATACAATGTATTCTTTATTGAGCACACTTAGTACGTTGTAAACAAAACTTCGGTTTTCGTGACCGGCGATAAAGTAATTGCCAAACACGTCCGGAATGCTCATAAAATATAAGGTACCATTCCCCATTTTGGTTTTTATCAGACACGACTCGTTTTTCCCATAGGTAGCCATAACCTTGAACCGTGTGCTGTCAAAGCGGCTAAAGCTGGAGGCGTCGAGCAGCCGGGGATAGGCGTATGATTTCTTTTTAAGATTGCTGGCGGTCATTGAAACCTTAATGCCTGGTCTTGAGATCAATGAGTCAATATTGAAGTTGAGCAAATAACCAAAACCACTATTCTGTGTTTCAATGTGCAGGCTGTCGGCCAGCGGCCCGTCGAAATGGGATGCGGCTAAAAAAATGTCATGTCCGCCATTTAGCAAACGTTTAATGGAAAGTATATCATTCTTGTTAAAATTAAAGGCATCATTAACCAATAACACGGAGGCGCCCGGTTTAATGCGATCGTTAAGTAAATAAAGGGTTTGGTCATTACGCTGAACGGATGAGGTAATGCCTTCATCAAGCAGAGTGTATATGGCGTAGCAGCCAAATGCCGATTTGCTTTTGCCCAGATAGTTGCGGCTCCAGTCGGGTGGAGTGGGCAACACATATTGGGCCGTGAGCACCAGTACAAACAGGCCGCCAAATATCCAGTAATATTTATTTGAACCCTTAAACACTTATTCGTTTTTCAAAATCCCTGAATTTTTCCTCATGACCCATATAACGCACTTCACCCAGATCAAACTGACCATACCATACATACTCATAAACCCGGCTGAGCTGCATAAAATCAGTTTTTATTTCACGGCTGCTTATCTCATAACCGTAATCAATATTTGTTTTTGACGGTGAAAAGCGAATGTGGTTTTTCTTATCAAGACCAAACAGCATTTTAAGGTAAAGCCACCGGATGGCCAGCCGGTAATCCCTGTCGGCCAGTGCTTCGGCAATACGTTTGTCAAAGTTAATCTCATTCAGATCTTCGGTGATGTCGGTAAAGTTGAAAGCGGTGTTTTTAGGTTTAACCCGGGTGAGGGCGCTTATTTCGGAGCGATAAAAATACCATAACATCACAAGGCCACTACCTATGACGATGGTCCAGAAAATAAATGAGCTGGTTTTTGAGGTTGTTTTCGAATCCACAGTTCCAAAAATTTTCCGCCACATGGTATCAAAAAACCCTTCCGAGGAGTGGCTTTCCTTATCTGCCTTTCGCTGGTATTTTAGTTTTGGATCGGCAAATGTGGAAGACTCCTTTTCCGGACTTACACGGCGCGTAACTATTCTGTTGGTGTCGGTAAGTCCGGGCGGCATTACCGCCTTGCTTGTGTCTGCCAACGTTGCATAGCCCTTGCTTGTAACTAAAAGCAAAATCAGGCAGAGCCAGGAAAAGTATTTATAAAGTAAAGAGATGGCTATTCAAATGAATTTATTTTTTCGAGAACGGAAGAGCCTTCTCTACGCTCCTCAAGATTACCGAACTGAAAAACATTAATGATATAATGAATACTCACCGAAAACGTACCAAGCAAAGCAATCGCAGCCATAAACAAAATAAGGTAAAGGGAAGATGATCCTTCTTGCTGACCATCCTGGGTTAAATTCCGCATTCTGCTAAAAAATGATGCGATCCATGCAACGTAAAACGGCAGGAAGGTTAACATAGACAGCACGAAATAAAGGATGAATGAAACAAAGCCAACCAGCCATGTGTTCCAGAAATTATCTTTCATATAACGAACCGTTTTCCCGATGGATGCAAAAATGTTAATGTTGTCGCGCTGGCAAACAAACATGGCGCTGATAGCTACATAGGTCAGCACAGGAAGCAGCACGAAGTAAAAGCCAAGGGTCAGAAAAATTACCAACATGCCTATAAAGAAACTGTCATTAAACATGGGCCCCAGCACGCTGAAAAATCCTCCAAAAAACAGACTCAGAAAAATAACCGCCACCAGCAATACCAAGCCCAGAAGAAGGAGCTGGCCTAACATCCAGGCATAGGACATAAAAAGACCCGAACTGATGGATTTAAATTTTGTTCGCAAACCATCTTCGGTTTTTTTTTTTTTTTTGATTGCCTTGTTAAGCACAACCAGAAAAACAGAGTAACCGATAAAAAAAACAAGTACCGATGTTAAATAAGCGATAATTAGTTCCGACATAATGGAATTACCGCCCTGATACCTGCTCCCCAAACTTTCGTTGAAAAAGGACGTGAAGGAAACGCCGGCAACTGTACTTCCGATAAGCAAAAACGGTCCGGCAATTAAAAAAATGCTACCGTACAAACTCCTGAAATTTTGTTTTATGAATCCAAAGCTGGCCGAAAAAATTGGGCCGAATTCCCTTACTTTTCTGTATCTGATACGTTGTTCCATATATTAAGTTGTTTCAATTTTTTCCTTAAGGTAAGTGCCTTCCGTTTTTTCCTCAAGTCCGCTGAAGTGCAGAATGACGGCAACCTGAAAGACAACAAGAACCACAAAAGTAAACACTGCGCTAAAATAGCTCAGCCATGAGATTAAACTCAACGCTGATGAGTTGTGAAGTAAATTGGTGTAACCAATAACAATACCTAAAAAATAATCGAGACCCTTTGCAAGAAGTCCTGCACCGGCAACAAAAGCAGTAGAGGCAAACCAAAACGCACGCAGGTCTGTGGAAACATAACGCCATACTTTTTTAATGCTTGGAAATAACCCGAGTTTATCTTTTTGGCCTACAAACAATGCAGCTGTGGAGATATAGTACAAAAGCGGAGCAATAACCACAACAGGAACCACGTACAGCGAGGTTAGACTAAACTCGAAGTTAAACTGGCCGCCGGTTTCGTTGAGTAAAAAAGCGGATGCGAGCGCCGTGAGAAAGCGGTATCCGATTTAAATGAAAAAAAAAAGCAGGCCTGCAATAATGTAATTAACCGTGGCGGCGCTGAGGTCTTCACGCAGGTGACCAAATACTTCAGGTGTGCCCGACAGTTTGGCGCCTCCGGCTTTATCCGTTTCAATGATGTGCCGGTTAATGAGCGTGTTGTGAAACAAAACACCGGCATAGAATATAATAAATGAGAAGGAAAGAAAAATCATTTCTTCACGCCGTAACGAATGCCTTAATAAAAAAAGACTGTTAAACGAAGCTGATCTTTCGGTAGTTCGGATACTGGCGTAAGTGGCTATGATGATAAGCGGAAATGCCAGAATACCCAATGTGCCCAACAAACTCCTGTAATGCAAAGCGGTGTAGCGGAAGGCTGCACTTACAACGCCATTCAGGGTTCGAATATCGCGGCTATGAATCTTATAATCGCTCAAATACGAAGTGCATCTTTTTTACGCGTCAGGTATATAGGCCAGGCGATGAAGTAAAACAGAATAAACGCCATCGAAACACCAATAATGAGAAGCGAAGTGATCAGCGGCATATGGGTATAGCGGGTTACAAAACTTTCCAGGAAACCGGCGCAGATAAACACCGGTACAAGTCCGATGATAATTTTAGTGCCATCTTTTCCGCGCCTCATGAGCGACTCCATTCGAGTGTGTGTACCAGGAAAAATAAAACTGTTGCCCAGAATGAAACCCGCGCTGCCTGCGATAATTATAGCTGAAATTTCGAGGGTGCCGTGAATCCAAACCACTTTAAACGCGCTTGGAAGAAGATTGTACTGATAAAACAACGTAAAAAAACAGCCCAGCATAATGCCATTATACACCAGAAAAAGCGCCGTGCCAAAGGAGGTAAAAAACCCATAAACAAACGCCACGAAAGACACCCTGATGTTGTTGAGTGTGATTTGTACAAACATGAAGAACTGGTTCCCCTCACCATATATTCCGAGGGGGTCGCCATGGCGGATGCGTTCAATGGTGCTGTCAACATAATAGTCGCCAAGTATCAGGCGGGCAAAACTTTCATCGTTGAGCTGTGAAACCACTCCCAGAAATGCGGCAGCAGCGGTTACAAAAAAGCTGTAAAACAGTTGCAGATGATACAGCCGGTACATCAGAGGTAACTCCGCAACAAAGAAACTGATAAGCCGGTTGCCTTTCTCTTTTTTGTTCTTATATACCAGTTGGTGTATGCGTGATGCAATACCGTTAAGGTAAGTGCTGGTTCGGGTATTGTTGTAGTGCGTTTTGGCGAATGAAAGGTCATCGGTTATTTCAATGAACATTTCCGTAAGCTCAGCCGGCGAAAGATCGGTAGGAGTACCAATTTTTTTTTCATATTCCTCCCACCTGGAGGCATTTTGCTTCAGGAAGGTAATTTCTTTCATAACCTTTTGGTATGTACCATCATTTTAAAGATTCCCTTCGGTAGAAGAAAGGGTTTGATTTAAAATTTTAAATTAGCACTTC
>CALMNJ010000603.1 GCA_937868675.1 uncultured Bacteroidota bacterium
ATCTTCATTTAAATTTGCAGCACAATTTTGGCCGGCGGCACAAATATGAATAATGCAGAATACCTGCTGAGCAAAACCTCGTTCATTAAGTTTGAACAGTGCCCCAAGGCATTTTACCTGTACAAAAAACATCCTTACCTGCGCGATAAACTAAGTGTGGATAAGCAACTCACCTTTAAGCGCGGGCACGATGTAGGTTTTTTTGCGCAACAGCTTTTTCCGGGCGGTACTGATGTTTCGCTAAAAACAAAAAACTATAAACAGGCAGCGGCGCTTACCGCAGAACTGATTGAAGGCGGGGCTCCTGTTATTTACGAGGCCACCTTTATACACAACGGAGCTCTGGTAATGGCCGATATCCTTGAAAACAACAACGGCGTTTACACCGCCTATGAGGTGAAGAGCTCGCTCAAAATTTCGGAAGTTTACATCCGTGATGCCTGCCTGCAATATTATGTGATCAAAAACTGCCTCCCCGCGCTTAACGACCTGTTTCTGGTTACATTAAACGGCGACTATGTTTTGCACGATGAGCCCGAACCAAAAAAAATGTTCAAGCGCAGAAGCATGCGCGAGCGGGCTGAAAAAAATTTTGCATACTTCGAAAGCCAGCTGAGCCGCGCCCGTGAGGTAATTGAAATGAATGCCGTGCCCAACATTGGCATTGGGCCACATTGTTACAAACCCTACCAGTGCGATTTTTATGGCACCTGCTGGAAAGATGTGATTACCCCCGACAGCCTTTTCAATATTCCGCTGGTGGATCGTGCAAAACTGTTTGAACTATACGAGGCAGGTGCCCGCAAAATTGAGGACGTGCCGAATGAAACACTTGGAAAGCAGCATCTGGTAAGCATTAAGGAGGCGCTTCAAAAAAATGAACCGGTAGCAGATACAGACAGTATCCAACGGTTTGTTGCGAGCCTGAGCGCACCGTTAATGGCCATGGACATGGAGATATGGAACCCCGCCATTCCGCAGATTAAAGGCACCGGACCCTTTGAGCAAATCCCCTTTCTGGCCTGCTTTTACGACGGACAGGAATTTGAACATGTGTTTGTATCGCACAACGGCGACGAGCGTTACGAGTTTACACAGCAACTTCTGGCTATTTCGCAGCAGGCGGCTACAGTGCTGGTTTACGATAAAACCATGGAAGTAGCAGCCATCCATAAACTGATGGAGCTTTTTCCGCAACACGGGCCGGAACTGGAAGAACTGAAAAACAAACTACGCGACGTGTTTGAGATTTTTTTGACGGCTGCTTATTACGACCCCGGGCTCAAAAATAATTTTTCGCTCAAAGGCGTAAGCAATGCCCTGCTGGGCTGCGGCACCCTCAGCGAAATAAGTTCGGGGCTGGAAGCCATGAACCTGTTTGATCGTTACAGACTTGAACCGGATGCTGAACAGAAATTGATATTGAAACAAAAACTTACCGAATATTGCAATTACGATTGCCTTTACACGTATGAATTGGTTTCTTTTCTTCGCAAAAAAACCGAAGCGTAAACCAGGCCTGAGCCCTTACAACCGGAATTACAGTTTTTCAAAGCGGGCCTGAAAAAACCGAAGGTATTTGGGCTCGTAAACCATTTTTAACCCTTTGATGCCTGCCCGGCGTTCAAAAACCCGCGCGGCGCTTTCGGCCACCACGTCCATGTGCGCCTGAGTGTAAACCCTGCGTGGTATCGTAAACCGAACCAGTTCGAGCTTTGGATAATAATTATCGCCATTGGCCTTTCGGCCCGCTGAAACAATGCCCCGCTCCATGGTGCGCACCCCCGATTCAATGTACAGTTCGGCTGCCAGGGCCTGCGCCGGAAAATGATCCTGTGTAAGATGCGGCAAAAAAGCACGCGCATCCACAAACACGCCGTGGCCGCCAATGGGTTTAACAATGGGGATGTTACACGCCATCATTTTTTGGCCCAGATACTCCACCTGCCCTATTCTGGCGCGCTGGTGATTATCGTCCAGGCTTTCGGCAATACCAATGGCCATTGCCTCCATGTCGCGGCCTGCAAGTCCGCCGTAAGTGTGCAGCCCTTCGTACACCACAACCAGATTTCGTGCCTCCTCAAACACGTCCCACTCGTTGGTTGCCATAAACCCACCAATATTCACAAGACCGTCCTTTTTTGCACTCATGGTGGCACCATCGGTATAAGAACAAATTTCTTTTACTATGCTTTTTACACTTTTGTTTTTGTAATTGGGATCGCGTTGCTTGATAAACCAGGCGTTTTCGGCCACGCGCGTCATATCATGTATAATTCGGATACCATGTTTTTTGGTAAAGGCACGCAACTCCTTCAAATTTGTCATGCTTACCGGTTGCCCGCCGGCCATGTTTACATTCGTGGCCAGGCTCACATACGGTATTTTTTTTGCTCCGTATTTTTTCACCAGCTTTTCAAGTTTGCCAATGTCAACGTTTCCTTTAAACGGGTGCTCGTTCAGCGGATCATGGGCCTCGTCAATAATAATATCATGAAACACGCCTCCGGCCAGTTCCTGATGGAGGCGCGTGGTGGTAATGTACATGTTGCCAGGAATGATATCGCCTTTTTTAATCAGAATCTGGGATAAAATATTTTCGGCCGCACGACCCTGATGGGTTGGTATAATGTATTTATAACCGTAATGGTTTTGAATGGCGCTTTCGAGTGCATAATAACTTTTGCTGCCTGCATAAGCCTCGTCACCCGTCATAAAAGCACCCCATTGCCGGTCGCTCATCGAGTTGGTGCCACTATCGGTAAGCAAATCAATATAAACGTCTTCCGATTTCAGGAGAAAGGTATTGAAGCCTGCTTCCTTACTGGCTCTGATACGTTGCTGACGGGTGGTCATTTTAAGGAGCTCCACCATCTTCATTTTGTATGGTTCGGCCCACGATTGTTTTGATGTTGCTTTCATAACTAAACTGCTTTTTGTAGTTGTGCGGTAAAGTGTCTTAAAAACGCTGGTTCGTAAACTATTTTATATCCACTTTTCTGATCTCTCAGTTGCAGGATGTCGTCAAAAACATCCAGCACATAGTCAATGTGACTTTGGGTATAAACGCGTCGTGGTATGGCCAGGCGAACGAGCTCATTGGCGGCGGGTATCAGTTTTCCATTTTCATCGTATTTGCCAAAC
>CALMNJ010000604.1 GCA_937868675.1 uncultured Bacteroidota bacterium
TTGCTGTATGAGTTGAAACCGAAATAAACCGACATGCAAAGGGCCAGCATGATAAAAAGGATAAAGGCGCGGAGGCGTAATACCGCTGCACGGCGCTTACGCTCGGATGCCCGCTGCTTGCGGTCCTTTTCGGATGCAGAGTAATTCAAAAAATTCATCGCCCGGTCAAACGATGGGTCATAGCGGGAGGCCCAGGCCTGATTGGGCTTCTGATTTTTTACCCAGTTGAGCGCCATTTGCAGCTCGGGGTCGCGCCACGGAGCTGTCTTCCCCCGCTGGTTCAGCTCAGCAGACTGGGCCAGGCGGATATAGAGCTTGGCGGATTCTATTTCTTCCTGCACCCATGCCATGAGGCGGTCCCAAACGCGCATCAGGCTTTCGTGCGAAATGTCGAGAACGGTGTCGGGCTTTAACCCAGTACCCACAGGTGGCATAAGGAAGCTGCGCCCCGGTTTTCTGAAAAGCTCAACAATGCGCGTGACTTCTGTAATATCGGCTCCCACCGCCTCGCAGGCTTCAGATATAAGACACGGTCGCCTGATGCCTCTTCCGTCGTCGCTTTTTTCAGTCAGTACACGGAACAGTTTTTCGCAGGTTTCCCTGCCCCGCTCTCCGCCGATCTCCTTATAGGCCTCTTCGGCGTGCAGTGACAGGGCGTTGTTCATCGTGCCGATCGCTTCATAGTGCCGTAAATCGATCGGCTCGTCAGGCTGGCTGTGATCCCGCCAGTAATCCCATGTTCGCATTAGGGCGTGCTGCAAAATAGGAAGCTGGTCGGGGCTATCGCCCACATCGTTGAGAAGCCTCAAAAGCAGAGCCTGCGACATTTCAGCACCACCCACTGCAACCGGTCCGGTTATAGCGGCCTTGCGCTCCTCACGGGTCATGCGCGGAATAAGGTATTGCCCGTTATTGATGGCCTCGGGCAAGCCGCGGAAACCGGTGCAGTCGCCCAGAAAATCGGAGCGCATAGTGAATACGACATAAATAGGAACAGCAACGTATTGAGAGGCGGCAAGTAGTAAATTGATAAAGCTTACCGAATCGCGCTTGTCCCTGTTCTCGGTTTTTTCGTATTTGGAAAAACGGAAAAGCTCCTCAAACTGATCCACTACAATGAGCAGGTTAAGCGCATTATGGCCGGCAAGCTGCCTCACCGCTTCGCCGATACCGTTATCGCTACGCCGCAACATTGCCTCAATGATTTGGGGCGATGCGGTTGTAATTTCGGCCTCACCCAGAATTTCGGCCGAGCACATGGCCTGCGCTAGGTTACCGATGGGATCGTTGCCAGGCCTCAAGGTACAGATGCGCCAACCGGAACCTGCCGAGGAAAGAAAACCGGAGTGAAGTGCCGGTAGCAATCCTGATTTGATGAGCGAGGACTTGCCGCTGCCCGATGCTCCTATTACCGCCAGGAAGCGGGTTTTATTAAGCTTGGCTAATAATTCGTCAATCTGTTTTTCACGTCCAAAAAACAAATGCTCCTCTTCTTCTTCAAAAGAGCGCAGTCCTGGAAAGGGATTGAAGTATTTTTCTTCCGCATTCATGTTTCAAGCTCTTTTACAAATTCGTCGATCGCTTCCAAATTATTGCCCGCGATGCTGATAACCTGTACCTCATGAGAGCGGAATCTTTCCTTTTGTGGCGTCAGGGGTTCGGCCACGCAAACGGTTTTCACTTTCAGCGGCTGCCTGCGCCCATAGCCAGCCGCCTTCATCAGGTCGCGGGTTTTCGCGCGAAGCCAAAGCTCATTGCCTGCACCATAATAGATCAGGACGGCGTCGCAGGATTTAAGGTTTTCCTGATGATCGAGGCGCAATTCGGTCTGATCTCCGTCAAAGGCTGGAATGATGACCTCAAAGCCTTTGTTAAATAACGCATCCTCAACGGGCCTGATCGCCTGCGAGTCGGGCTGGTCACAGATCAGATAAATTTTTTTTACGCCGTTGCCGTCCTCTTTTCCGCTTTCCGGAAAGTTAGTTTCCTGTTCCGGTTTTTGTAATTTGTCCTCAATGGCGAACTTTAGATCTTCAAGCGGTCCTATCAGCAAATCGGCACCGGAAAGCAGCCTGTCGCTTCGCTTTAATTCTTCGAGGAACGCGCTTTGTCTTTCGTCGCCCGCTCGTATTTCTGCCGGCATCCAGATGACGCGGGGCATTTTTTTTTCGCTGCTCAAGGCCGCCGCAATTTCGTTTTGCAGCTGTATCCTGGATTTATTGGTGCCCTCGGGCACTAATCCGAAATTAGAGCCGATCATGTGCACACTTAATTCGCAGCAGCGCAAAGCGTTGTTTACGTCGGTCTCGTATTCGTGAGCCTCGAGCGGCAAATTTTTATCAGGAAGCACCTGGTAACCTTTCTCGGACAAATGGCGTTTGATGGCTTCACGATTCTCCTTAATATCCGAGCTTGTTTCGGCAAGGTAAATGCCCTGTGGCGCCTTCACGCCATCGTTTGTTTTAGTCGCGCTTCCGGCTGCTGGGGTGCTGAGTGTCTGTACCGGTTTTAGCGCCGTCTCCGCGTTCTTTTTTTTCTCTATTTCCGTCAAAAGCGCGGCAATGTCATAAGCCAAATCGTTTAACTTAGACCAATAGGCAAGCTGGTATTCCTTTCCATAAAGGTTTCCGTACTCAACGGCGCGGCCGCTGTCGGCGTCCATTTTATAAAACTCGTATCCAAGAAGGCCCTGTATTATTTCGGCCTGATGTGATAATTCGACAGGAGTTTTGATGACCTTAAGAATTCGGCACTTGTTGCCGATAAATGCGCCGATGTTATTTTCTGAAATTTTATAGAATTCGGTCACCTCGCGCATGCACCATTCGGATTTAATATAGCGTGGAGAATGTACCGAAACCAGTATGGCAATTTCGTTCAGCTGCTGAATGATCTCGTTGCCGAACTGGTCATTGCCTGTTAAGTGCTTGTCGCGCCAGATAACGGGCCGGTAACCGAGCAGCTGCGACAGGCGCAGTTCAAGAGAGCGATGAAGCTCGCTGATCCAGCCGGGCTCGCCGGGTATCATGGGCTCATCATCAATGTGGGCGTAGCTGATAAATATGTCTTTGTTAAACTTCATAATTTCCAGGAAAAGGATATCCTGTGTTATTCTCACGTAAGCGTTGGGATACCTGTAAACCGTTTCTTAAGGAATGTTTTCTTACGAAATGATTTGCTGGTAATTGCTGAGCAGCCTCAGCTCTTCATTGCGTATTTTAATATACGTCCCGGAGAGGTCGTAGATTCCAATTTAATTTTGTTTTATCGCGGCCTGTTTTGTTTTGTACACTCGTACGCTATCGAAATAAATTTATTATCATAAAACCATCCGCCTATTATTTGCGAGTGTGTTTGAGCGTGAATAAACACCCTTTCCAACCCCTCCCTTCCAAAACAATTCTGTGTATCGGAGTATGCCACTCAAATGCCCGATACAGGAGTTGTAAGCCCATACGTAAATACGGTGAATCCGTCCTTGTTTTTTGGTTTTTGGCTAATTTCCCAAATTTGATCTGTAATTGACGCCATGCTTATTGATTTTAGAACACGCCTACTCTTTTCCGTTTTCGGCTTCCCGGTTTATTAATAATTAGAAGGTTAGTTACGACACCCGGCGAGCTAACCTCGCCTATCTCCCTTATCAACCGGCCCTTCATCGGCAATACAGAACCGAATGGGCCGGCTGATTGAACTGCATAATGCAGATATCGGCGCTCAGTTTTTAAAATATTATCTTGGGTTAAATTGCGTCAGGCCCGCCCCATTGGTTACCGTTACTGCGGCTCCCTTGATTGAGAAGCCTGTTCCCACGGCGTAATCCATGAGCGTCTTATCGTCTCCCACGATATTATAATGAACTATAATTAAATCGTTGGCGCCATAAACCCTTATCTTCATAAAGTCCGCCAATTGCTGAGCAAAATTGGTCGGGTTCGTGTTTGCCAGTTGACCTGTGCTACAGCTAACCAAAACAATTTTATCCGTATTCTTACTGGTAATACCGGCTATACCGGATAGTTTTGCTCCCAATTCATTTCCCGAGCTGCAATTAACAATTTTAGTGGGGTTTCCGTGAGCGACCACATAAACCGTATTCTTAGCCGTTAATTCTTTTGTGGGATTAAGTATAGCGGTTGTCGGGAAATCTTTAAAGTGATAAGCGTTGCTTTCGCCCGTGTTTTTTTTAAGCAGCCCTATAGCAATAGTTACGAAATCGGTGGCGACGCCCGTTGGTTTGTCGTTTTCAAAAATGATCATAGCATAAATTTTATGTGTTGCCTACTCTGTTCCGTTTTCGGCTTCCCGGTTATTTGTTTAAATGAATTTATTCGCACGCTTGTGTGACGTGGCTGTTACAGTACGGTCATCAGCGTCGCTGCATTCCGTTGCTAAGCCAACGCCCCTGGCTTGTCAGGCAAGTATTACCTCATCGAGGCATTTTGGGTGAACGAACAGAACGCCTTTTCCGTATTTTCTTTTTCGCCTCATTACCTCGCCGCCGTTGCTTTGATTGGTTAGCGATGTGTTCCCTTCTATTGTTTCAAAATAAACGTTATCAATTTTTTTTACGAAAATTCCGGTATGATCGTATCGTCCGTCCATTTCCCAATCAAAGAAAACAATGTCGCCGGGTTGTGGATTTTCTGTTACCCTGCTACTTTCCTTAAAAGTTTTTACGGCGGTCTGGCAGCCGGCAAATCCTTTCAGAAAGCCAATGTTGCCCAGAGGGAAGCCGGCATTGTGATAACACCAGCTCACAAATATTCCACACCATGCAACTCCATCGTATCCAAACCAGACTCCGTATTTTGTTTTGTTTGAGTTGGGGGGCACCTCGGTAGTGCCGATTTCTTTTTCAGCCACTTCAATTATTTTTTTTGTGTCCATTTTGATTCCATTTTTTAGACTTTTGAATGCGGAAAAGCCCTTACCGCTGAGTTGAATTAATTTTTGAGGATCTAAACGCCAGCCATAGCCCATACCATGCCGGCACCCGAAGGATGTTGCAGATGTCGCTTTCTACCCCTGCTATTAATAGGTTACAGAAATAGGTCAGATGAAAATTTCGCCTGCCTTCCGGTTTTACGTAACAGGTTCTATTTGCCCTACACGGTATTGGATTTAATGAGCATCAGGTTTCGCGTAAGCTTTAGCACATGGGCCGCATTGGTGTTTTTACAATAGTATTCGAAATGATTGAATATATCGCTGTGATTTTCGCCAAAGAACAGCACCACTTTCATGATGTCATTCTGGTTGCCACCCGCGGCCTGCAATGCGAGATACGCCCCCACGACCATGCTGCGCTGCTTATACGACAAGCCTTCACCATAAGAGCCGCTGCGTGGTGCAGTGAGGTTTGGCTCGTTAATAATTATGCCTGCAGCAGGTGCATGATAGCCTATATTCCGCTCCATTACTGCATGCGTGGCGGTAAGGGTGCCGGCGGTGATGCTGTTAATTGCCGCCTCCGCCCGTGCCTTGTCATTTTGGTTGCTATGGTCCTCGCCCAACATTACTATTGAAACCGAAGCGGCCGGCGCAGCCAGGAAAAGCTTCCTGGGCTCATCCATGGCGTTTTTGTAGCTGGCCTTAAATTCTGTTTTTGTGGCCTGCCTGTCGGCTGTAGTCGGCTTGTTGGTTATACCGCCTGTGTTAAGCAGGTCGTTAATGGTTTTTATAAGTGCTTTGCTTAAGTCGCCTTCATTTAATGTGCGGCCTCCGTTCAAATACAAACGTTCGGCAAAGTCGCTTTGTGATACTGTATACATATTTTTATAATTTTAAAGTGAAACTATTTAAATCAGGTAATCTGCCTGCGCAATATGGACTCATAGCCATCCACCATTAATTTCAAGCCCTCGGAGGTTTCCTGTGGTGAGATGACTACTTCCAGCCGTCCCTTTTTAACTTTCGATTTTTTGAACATGCCCGCCTCGCTCTTGCCAAAATTGAGCTGTACCTCGTCGTTCACTAGTTCGATTTCAAAATCAGCAACAAGAGTTGCCTTTTCTATTTGCGACGTTGCAAGCGGAACCAACGTTATAAGCGGAACGTGAACTTCAGAAAGGGTTAAGGACCCATCTTCATTTTTGTTGGGGTACTGCATTAATACTGAGCGGGGAACGAGGATGTTTTGTTTCTGAACAATACCTTTATCATCTCTTAGAACTTGTCCTGAAGTGTCCTTTTTGTCCACGACTGTATCTACAAAATAGCGGTCCAGAATGGCTACGTTCTTATCCATCAAGGCATCATTGGCCTTAAGAATGGCATCGTGAACAGTGGTAATAAAAGATTTGAAACTTATCATTTGAATAGTTGTTTAAAAAATCATTTGTTTAGCGTTTCTGAATGAACCGGAAGGGTTTCGGTTTGACATAGGTGCACTAAATTCTCCAATCCCATTGGTAACTCCAATAAACCAGCGTTGATTTTTACATAGGTCGGTTTTTGGTCACCGGCCTTTGTCAGGCTTTTTATTACAACACGATTTGCGTTTTGGCCGTTTTTAGCCCGCAAAAGCAATTGCGTAGGGAAAAACCTTATGAGTGGCAATGTAAAATAAACAACCTCACTATTGGTACGAGCATAGTATTCGTTGTTGCGGTTTGTGTGTTGCAGGTTAAGTGTAAATTTTATCAGGACTGGCTGGTACGTGTTGCTGGCGGCCGGTTTCTCGTAGCAGGCTTTCAGGGTGAACTCATTTAGCTGCCGGTAGTACTCATCGTTTGTTTTCGAGGCTTGCCCAAGAGATTCCC
>CALMNJ010000605.1 GCA_937868675.1 uncultured Bacteroidota bacterium
GAGGAAAACAATCTTATCGCCTTCAAAGCCTCATTCAGGCGCAATTTTAATATTTTTACCGCTATTTCTGCTGATGAGGGTAAAAAAATACTTCACGAAAATGAGATACATGTCCTTATCACCGATCAGCGTATGCCCGGTACATTGGGTACTGAATTGCTGGCGCAGGCGGTGAAAGACAACCCTGATCAGATTCGTATCCTCCTCACCGGCTTTTCGGATATTGAAGCAATTAAGGATGCCATTAACCGGGGCCAGATTTATCATTATCTTCAAAAACCCTGGAACGACCAGGAACTCCGCGAAACCATTGAAAACGCCTATCAGGTGTACCACCTCAAGCGTAAACAAAAAGAACTCAGCGAGCAACTCATGATTACCAATGAACAACTTGAGTTCATGCTGCGTCAAAAACTCATTTCATAAACTTTAATCGAACAAAAACACTTCTTGGTCTAATTGTTATTTTTTAGACCAAGAAGGCTCTGGAATCGACCAATTTTTCAATTTTTATACTTCCAACAACTAACTGGGTTAATCCGTTTTTAAGAATTTTGTCGTTTTTTTTGAATAATGGTTCAAAAAATCCTTTTTTCGGGGCTCCTGGAGGGTAATTTCTCATAGCGGGATGTCGTTTTTTTGCATAACTTCATACGCTCTGAATTAAATCGCATTTTGAGATACTGTTTACTATATTTTTTCTTAATCGTTCCAATTGTGTTTATGAACGCTCAGATAAACGGATATGGAAAAGTAACCGCCATTACCAACCACAGTGTACTCACCTTAAGCAATGTTAATCAAACCTACGGTTCTTTTACCGCAGGGAGCAAGGCCATACTTATTCAAATGCAGGGGGCCAGCATAGGCAGTAACACTACCAATGCCTCAACTTTTGGCAATCTTTCATCTTTAAACTCGGCAGGCATATACGAAGTTGTAACGCTGTCAACGGTTACTTCATCGGCCACGGCCATAACCTTATCAAGCAGCATAGTCAATTCATACGATGTCAATGGTGGTCTTCAACTCGTCACTTTCCCCTTGCTTGGTACCGGCACTTATGTTCTTACGTCCAGCATCACGGCAGTGGCCTGGGATGGGAACGTTGGTGGGGTGGTTGCCTTTTATGTTGCTGGTAAATTGAACCTCCAGGCAAGCATCAGGGCAGATGGTGTTGGATTCAGGGGTGGTGCGAAAAGCGGCGAAGATGGTGGTAGTTGTGATGCCACACGGTGGCGTAATAGCGCCGGTAATGCCCAGTATGCCTACAAAGGTGAGGGAGTTTACATTCCAACCTCCTTTCAGCTTTCAGCAAAAGGAAAAATTATTAATGGCGGCGGCGGCGGCGGTCAGGAAAACGACAATCAGGCCACGGCCGGTGGCAATGGTGGAGGCGTTATTCTAATGAAAGCCGATTCCATTATTACGACCTCATGTACCGGTGGTGTTAACATTTCAGTGAATGGCGATCCAGCCCTTGATTCAGGGCAGGATGGTGCTGGCGGTGGAGGTGCCGGTGGCACAATCGTAATAAACACCTATGGTTTCAGGCTCCAGGCAACATGTCCGCTCACAATAGCTGCTAATGGCGGAAATGGAGCCAATGTTATACACTGGGACACACACGGTTCGGGCGGCGGCGGCGGCCAAGGTGCGGTATATATATATTCATCCATAACCAATACAAACCTCACAGTTACAACCGAGCCTGGTCTTGGGGGCCTCAGCAACGAAGATCCGGGTGCACCCAGGGCCGGAAGTGGTGGTGGGCCTGCCAATGGCGGCATTTTTAGCGGTTCCTTTACTAACCCGCTTCCTATTGAACTTAAAACTATTTCGGCGATCGAAGACGACCCGGGGGTGGTTAAAATTAAATGGGAAACCGGCTCCGAAAAAAATAACCGGCTCTTTGAAATCTATCGCTCGCACAACGGCGGGGAATGGAATCTGGTGGGAACAACAGCGGGTGCAGGCACCAGTCGTGAGCCGCATAGCTATGCATTATTGGATTATGAGCCCGGAACTGGTTTGGTGTATTACAAATTAAAACAAACCGATTTCGATGGCACATTTAAATACAGTGAAATTGTTTATGTGCACATTGAAAACAGGAAATTGGAAGTTGTGGTTTATCCTAATCCTGCAAATAACTCAGTGCATATTGAAAGTTCGGAGGACCTATCTTCTGAAACCATTCAGGTTATTGACTCGTTTGGAAAACGGCAAAATGTAACCATAGAGAGGTTGAACAGTGCTCATGTTAAGATTGACTTTTCAAACCTGGAGCCGGGTCTATACTTTTTAAGTTCCCAAAACATAACGCAGAAAGTGCTTATTTCGCGTTAAGGGGCACTATTTTTCTAATCCTCCTCAACTGGCAACGAAAAATAAAAGGAAGCTCCCTTATTTTCCTCGCCTTCGGCCCAAATTTTCCCGCCATGCCGTTTCACTATTCTGCTGGCAATTGCAAGGCCCATGCCTGTTCCTTCAAAGTCCTTACGCGAATGAAGTCGCTGAAAAACGCCAAAAAGTTTGGTGGCGTTTTGTACTGGAAACCCAGCTCCATTATCGCGTACCTTGTAGATTATTTCCCCTTCAGCTTTGAATGATGTGATTTCAATTTCCGCTTTTTCAACTTTAGATGTGAATTTCATGGCATTTGAAATCAGTATTTCAAACAATTCACGCATGTGCCGGGGATCTGCATCCGCCGGTAATAAATTACGAATACCGAATGAAATATGCCGTCTGCGCTCTGCATTATATAATTTAAAACACACCTCTTCTGCAAGCAACTGCATCTTAACCTTAAGCTTTACGAGTTCTCTTC
>CALMNJ010000606.1 GCA_937868675.1 uncultured Bacteroidota bacterium
ATATTTATGAATACAAACTTGTATGTCATTTTATGCCTGTGCCGGATAGTGCTTTCGAATATTTTGATGGTACAGTAATAGCTAAAGGAGCGGTGGATAGTCTGAGAAACAGAATTGGTATCTGGAACGAATATCACCACACAGGCGAATTCAGAGGAAAAGGAATGTATAAGGATGGTAACAGAGTAGGGGAATGGGAGTTTTACTATGCCTCTGGAAAGTTGGAACAAAAAGGAAAATACGACAAAAAAGGAAGAACGCAAGGCGCGTGGAAATGGTATTATGAGAACGGAAAATTAATGCGTGAAGAAAATTATGTTAATGGAAAACATGAAGGAGAGTTCAGGGATTACGATGAAAATGGAAAAGTAACATTGCAGGGTAATTTTGTTGATGATAAAAAGGAAGGAAGGTGGCTTTATGAAACACCGGAATATCTTGAGTTTGGAAATTACACTAATGATCAACCGGATAGTGTTTGGAAGAGTTATTACATGCCTGGAAAAGTAAAAAGATATGAGGGAAAATTTGAGGCTGGCGAACCTGTTGGTATTCACACGTTCAATTATCCAAATGGAAGCCGAGTGTTTATAGGCAACTATATAAGCGGAATGAAGGACGGAGACTGGAAATATTACGACGATTCAGGAATAAATTATCTAACAATTACTTACAAGAATGATATTGAAATAAAGTGGCAGGGAGAATATATTAAACCAACTCACGACGATATTTTGCACCGGTACAATGTAAAAATTAACGAAAATAAAACCCAAACAATCAGAAAATAACGTGCTGAATATGCACCCTACTCTACATCAAACAAATGACGGTATAGACACGCTGAATGAGTTGCCGGTTCCTGTTATATTGTTTGACGAAAACAAAATTTTTTTTACTAACAAGACTGCCAGGAAATTGCTGGGATATCAATCGTTAACAACCAAAATTTCCGATACATGTGCAATATCCAAGCATATTGATACAAAAAGCAGTTTCGGCTTTTTGGCATATTGTAAAAGTGTTATAAATAACAGGTCCCCGTATAAAACACACATTGATTTAATAACCTGTTCACGCAAAAAAGTTACATCCGAATTCATTCTAAGCCCATTAATTAATAATAAAAAAAGAGTGATACTGGCCGTTATTAATCCGGTTAAAATAGATGAGTTTACAAATCAGGTTTCAAAAAAAGAAAAGTCGGTTTTCTTCAGTATCAAACTTAAACCAACCGTTCAGGTTAAATATATCAGTCAACACATTGATTCTGTTTTAGATTGTACCAGAGACGAAATATATAATAACCCTAAAATACTGAACGATCTGTCTTCCGTTAACACGGTAAAAGAGACTTTTATAAAGTCTATTTCTAATGATATAATTCAAACAACTGCTCAGGTTAAAATATTTAGGTATGCGGCAAAAAATGGAGGAGAAAAATATATTCAGGTTTCGGCACGGTTGGTTAATGGTACTAAGAATAATGAAATTGAAATAGAAGGGTTTTTAACGGATGTTACAAATCGTGAAAGGGATTATGTAAATTTAATTGACACAAAACAAAAGTTCGATATTTTAACCCATAACAGTAACGATATAATTGCTTTTTATACATATTTTCCAAAAGAAAAATATCTGTACATCAGTCCAGGCACCTTCAAAATTCTGGGGTATAATGCGTCCGAAATACTAAAAGATCCAAAATTTTTCAGCAAACGAATACTCGAAAATCAAAATGACTTTGTAAAGGAGGAAAACGAACTAAAAAAAAATCAAAAAAAGGGTATTCTGAAACAAAAGCGGCTAACGTTCAAAATGGCAAGGAAAAACGGGGAAGAAATATGGCTCGAAAATAATCTTACTCCCGTCACTAACCCTCAGGGAAAGATATCTTTTTACATTAACGCCCTTCATGATGTGACGCCACAAAAGGAGAACGACATCAACATGAAGCTCCAGAACGACAACTACAGCAAAATTCTTGATTATTCGCCCGTAGCTTATTTTATACATGACAGAGGGGTTTGCCTGTATTCTAACAAGGCGTTAATGAATCTATTTAAAATAAAAAACAAAAGTGCACTTATTGGAAAATTTATTCCGGACCTTTTTCCGGTAGAGGTGCGGAAAAAAGCAATTGATAATATTGCCGATATATATAAATCAGGGAAAAGCAAAAAATGGGTTCGCACCCATTATAAAGTTGCTGATTTTAAAGGAAGCCTTTTGGAAGTAGAGAATCTCTCGAAAATTATTCGCTATAATAATAAAGACTGCGTTTTGACCCTGGTAAACAATCTTGGCGAAAAAATGCAGCGCGAAAGGGAAAAGAAAAAAATGATCAGCGTAGAAGCGGCAAACCAGTTTTTACACAAAGAAATAAAGGAGAAACAAAGGGTTGAAAAAGAATTAATCGAAAAAACAGCCCACCTGTCATCAATACTCGAAAGCTCAACACATCAGGTTTGGACGGTTGACGAAGAATTTAAAGTGGTATCGTTTAATAAAAATTACAAACAGGAAATAAAGAATATTTATGGTATCAGCATTAAAACCGGTCAGCAAATACACAAGCACCTTAAGCGAAATGCGGCCGTGTATTACGACCTTTGGTACCCGCGTTACAGAGCTGCTTTTGAGGGACGCAAGCAGGAATTTGAAACGGAATATACGGTTCATGGAAAAACACTCTACCGTAAAGTGTTTATTGACCCCATTTACAACGATAAAAAACTGATAACCGAGCTGAGCTGTATTGCCCACGATATTACTGACTCAAAAATTTACGAGCAAAAACTCGTTAACCAGACCGCAAAACTCACCGCCATTTTTGATAGCAGCCACCATTACATTTGGACGATAGACGCCCACGAGAGACTGACATCATTTAATAAAAACTACTACGATCTTGTAACGGCTCTTTACAACACTAAACCGTATGTAGGCCTGGTTCTTGACCGTGGCGTGCTGGCTAACGACATGGAATACACCACCCTGCTAAAGCACCACTATAACCGGGCGTTTTATGGTGAGGCCACCAGCTTTGAAATAGAAACCCGCGATCAGGACCTTAAAAACGTTTATCTCGAAATATTCCTGAACCCTATTTATGAGAATGGAAAAGTGGTTGAAGTAAGCGGAATTGCGCACAACATCACTGAAAAAAAACACGTTCAGCAACGCATGGAAGTCTCGCTTAAGGAAAAAGAAATACTGCTGCGCGAGGTTCATCATCGCGTAAAAAACAACATGCAGGTTATAAGCAGCATTTTAAACCTTCAGTCATCTTATGTTTCGGACGAGTATGCCCTCACCCTGTTAAAAGAAAGCCAAAACAGAATTAAAACAATGGCTTACATACACGAAAGCCTTTATCAGAACAAGTCGTTTACATCAGTAAACTTCTCTGATTATGTAAAAACACTCGTAAACAACATCGTACAGACATATTCTTATTCGGCCGATAAAATACAACTGGAACTTAACATAGAACCCATTATGTTGTCGTTGGATAGCTCTATACCCGCAGGACTTATAATAAACGAACTCATAACTAACGCCATTAAACACGCCTTTCCGCTGGGGCGGCCGGGGTTAATTACCTTTAATTTACGGTGCCAAAATAATTTCGTAATTTTAGAGCTTAAGGACAACGGCGTTGGCTTTGCAGAGGGGGTTGATTTTGAGAATAGCCATTCGTTGGGCCTGCAGCTCGTTAATACCCTGACCGAGCAGATTGAAGGACAGATTAAGTTTAAATCCGGGAAAAATATAGGAACCGAAGTTATCGTTACTTTTAAAATGTAATTTCAAATAATGGAAAAGCTTAACATTTTTATTGTTGAGGACGAGAGTATTGTTGCTAAAGATATTCAGAACAGTCTCACAAAGCTGGGCTACAACGTGGTTGGAATGGCAAACAACGGCAACGACGCCATTGAGAAAATCACCGAGCTGATGCCCAATCTGGTTCTGATGGACATCATGATTAAAGGCGCCATGACAGGAATAGAGGTAAGCGAGAAAATAAAAGAAAGAATGAACATACCGGTTATTTTTCTTACCGCGTATGCCGATGAAGGAACGCTGTCGCGCGCAAAAATAACAGAGCCATACGGTTATATTCTAAAACCGTTTAAGGAGATAGACCTGCACTCAACGATAGAAATGGCAGTTTACAAGCACCAAAAGGATGCGGAGCTGTTAAGAGAACGCGACTTCTTGTATTCGCTTGTTGAAAACAAGGACGAAAAGAATAAGGATATACTTTTTGTAAAATCAAACAGCAGGCTTGTAAAAGTACACCTCAAGGATATTTATTATGTGGAAGCACTTAAAGATTATGTGATCATTAATACTGAATTTTCGAAGTACACCGTTCACAGCACCATGAAAGATATTGATAAAAAACTTGGAACAACGGAATTTGCAAGGGTTCACCGGTCTTTTATCGCCAGGCTCGACAAAATACAAAGCATTGACAGCCAGAATGTCATTCTTGAAAACGAAAAGAAGATAATACCCGTTGGAGGCTCATACCGCGACGAGCTCATGCAAAAATTAAACATGCTGTAAGGCATGTCCAAAACAAAAACAACTTTCTTTTGCCAGAACTGCGGCGCACAATCGCCTAAGTGGGTAGGTCGCTGCAACAGCTGCGGCGAATGGAACACCTTTGTAGAAGAAGTTGTACAAAAAGAAACAAAAAACTCGCGCCTTCAGATATTTTCCGGCTCAAAAAACCAACCCGGAGAAAGCAATAAGCCGGTACTGCTTCAGGATGTTGGACTTCAGGATTTTCCCAGAATAGCCGTGCCCGGAAAAGAGTTGGCCCGTGTGCTTGGAGGCGGTATTGTGCCGGGCAGTCTGGTTTTGTTTGGTGGCGAGCCGGGTATTGGTAAGTCAACGCTGATGCTTCAGTTGGCGCTGCGGCTTAAAAATCTGAAGGTTCTTTATGTAAGCGGAGAGGAAAGTGAGCAGCAAATAAAAATGAGAGCCGAGCGCATCGGTATCACAACCCAATCCTGCTATATACTACAGGAAACAAACACGCAAAACATTTTTCAGAAAATAAACGAAATACAACCCCAGCTGGTTGTAATAGATTCTATACAAACCCTTCATACTTCAATTGTAGAAAGCAGCCCGGGAAGTGTAAGCCAGGTGCGCGAATGTGCGGCCGAACTGCTCAGGTTTGCCAAAGAAACAAACACCCCGGTATTCATGATAGGGCACATTACGAAAGAAGGAAGCCTTGCTGGCCCAAAAGTGTTGGAGCACATGGTTGACACCGTGTTACAGTTTGAGGGCGACCGGAACCACATTTACCGTCTTTTAAGAGCCACTAAAAACAGGTTTGGCAACACCAACGAAATGGGCATTTATGAAATGCAGGGCGAAGGCCTTAAAGAAGTGCTTAATCCTTCCGAGATTTTGGTCACCAACCGGCAAAATCCAACCAGCGGAGTTACGATTGCCGCCACCATGGAAGGAAACAGACCCATGCTCATAGAAACCCAGGCCCTGGTAAGCAGCGCGGCGTATGGTGTTCCTCAAAGGTCTTCCACAGGGTTCGATCTCAGACGCCTGTCAATGTTGCTGGCCGTACTCGAAAAACGTTGTGGTTTTAAACTTGGCGCCAAAGACGTGTTCATTAACATTGCCGGCGGCATCAGAGTTGAAGACCCGGGGATTGATCTGGCGCTTGTTTGTGCCATACTTAGCAGTAATGAGGATTTACCGGTAACCCAGAATGTTTGTTTTGCTGCAGAGGTTGGTTTAACAGGAGAAATACGCCCAGTAAACCGCATCGAACAGAGAATTTCGGAAGCGGAAAAATTAGGCTTTGAAAAAATTTATATTTCCGGTTTCAACCTCAAGGGCCTGAATCAAAACAACCACAAAATACAACTCGCTTCTTTTTATAGGATTGAAGACGTGTTTTCTGCGCTGTTTGGTTAAATTATTTTTTAAAAGTCATTATAAGCGTCCAGTATTTTTGGGCATCCATCTTGAGGGGCTCAAAAAACCCTTCGTTTAATTTGTAAGTCCACCCCATAACAATAAGGGCCGAAGAAAACACCAGTCCAATAAGCAATATTTTTATTACCAGCGACCTGAACGGTTGTTTTGAACGATTAAAACAAGCGCTAACAAAATGCCCATAGGGAAACGAAAGCCATGCAAAAGCCTCACAAAGGGTTGCGGCCCCATAACCTTTTCCGGCATGCCAATCCCAGGAGCAACTGTAAACATACCAAACCAGTAAAAAAACAGAAACAAAATAGCGTCTTTCAAAAAAAGGTAAACGCGACCAAAACAGCGAGATTAAAAGAAGCAAAGCAACCGGCGAGTAGGGCAGCCAGCCCTGCTTGTAGCTTAACAATACCTGCCATAATCCAGGGTCGCTAAACGTGTAGCTTTCTTTTGGTGACCGATCATAAAAAAGCCGGCCAGTTTGTTGGTGATTGAACCATAGTTGAGGAACCCAAAACAGGACGAACACAAACAAAGCCCAAAACAGGTTTTTTTTGTGTTGTGCCAGGAAAGCCAATTTGTTTCTGAGCGAGCCAAAGCGAGTCGTATCCCAGAAGAGGAATATAAAAATGATGTATAGATCAAACACGTTGATAAGGCTAATGATTCCAGCAACAGCAGCAAGCCCGATCGAGACCGAAATACCGGGCTTTTTGTGCCAAACAACGGTGAGCCATAGAAACACTGAAAACAAAAAAAACAAATGTGCGTGTGGCATTTCGCTTTCTGAAAACGTATAGTAAAAAAGCAGACTTCCGAAAAGCCCCGAGAAAAGAACAAAGGCGGTGACGCCTTCAGTAAAAAAACGCAACAGCAATCGCCTTAGAATAAATAACCCGGCCAGTGTATAAAATATGCCCAACCAATGGATATAAGAAGCAAAGCGATCCGAAAACCCCGATTTTGTATCCCGATCTAAAATTAAACACTCGGCCCAGGCAGCAAAAAATCCGGGAGCATACATTACCGACATTCCGTAATTTCGGGAGGGGATCGCTTGGTCATTATTGGGCCAGACAAAAGACGCTCCATTCATAAAAACAGCCGGCAAATAACAGTATTGCTGAAACACAAGATCGTTATCGAATACACTTTGATTGTTATACACATTGACGGGTCTCCAAAAATCAACCAGCCAGAACGCAAAGCATGTGGCAAAAATCAAAAAAACAGCACTTGGTTTTCGTATAATGCCAAGACTGTGATAAGGGGTAAGTATTTTATTTTCCGCGTTCAATATAAATTACAGTGTCTTCGCGTTCCTTGCCTTTAAGCCATGCATCCTGATTACGGAAGCGCAACTCGGTCCAATAAGGATTAATAAAATCGGCGCCATAATGATACCTCCTGAACGACCCCCAAAAAACAGATTTGCTTGTGGCCCAGCCATGAATAATTCTTTGGTTCTGATATTGGTATGATTGCCCAATATTTTGAAACGCGCAAACAAAAATCAGCACAAGAAAAACGACAGGCCCTGATTTTTTTAAGAAAGTATTGGGTATAAGATTAAACATGAAATCGGAAATAGCAGCAAGCGGGATTGCCAGAAGGGCAATTTCCTCACAAAAGGCACGGTTACCAAAGCACCCGCCGTATGTCCAGTCCCACCAGCAACTAAAAATATAAACGGTAAGTGCTATAATAAAAAACAGCGAAAGTTTTGAAAAAGGAAATTCGCGCCGGATAAAAAACACACCCAAAAAAGCAATAGCAAAAACAGGCGAGTAGGTGATTAGGCCTTTACGGTAGCTAAAAAGCACATTTAATATTTGGGGATCGGCCCAAAAAAAAGATTCATTTACATAGGTATCAAATACGTAAGAGCCCAGATAGTGTTTCCAGAACAGCAATTGAGGTACCCAAAAAAGAACACCGATTAATGGAAACCATAAAAAAACACCGGGGCGTTGTAAAAGCAATTTTAGTTTGGTAAAAGCGGCCCGTGGCGAGGTTACCTGCCACAAAAGAAAAACCAAAACAATATAAATTTCGGTAAAGCGAACCACAGAGATTAAACCGAGCACAACAGCTAATAAGATGCTGAGTAAATGACCGGGCGAGCGATGCCACTTATCGGTTAAATAAATAAACAAGGAAAAAAGGAAAAACAATGGGCCGTGCGAAAGTTCACTCTGAACAAACGTGTATGTATATAACATACTTCCAAAAAGGCAGGAGAATAGCGCAACACTCGTGGCGACCTCACTAAAATACCTGAGCAGGAAACGACGTAGAAAAAATAAACCCAGGAGAACATAAAAAACAGTTCCCCAGCGAATAAACTCAACAAATGGAGGCGAATAGCCGTCAACCGGTTGGTTGGTTATATACGCAAATAGGCCTGCCAAAGCATAAAACGGCAACTGCATGGCCGCAACACCATAAGTGTATTTTGGATAATGATGACCCTGTACATTAAGAGGTAAAAAGAAACTGTAGCCACCATCGTCGAAAGAGCCTTTGTGATGAAAAATCGCTGGCAGGTAGCTGTAATATCCTGCGGCGTCCCAAACAAAATTATGGCCGCCTGTTTTGCTATCGTAAGGACGCAAAAGATCCTGAAACCAAAAACAAAAGAGAAACGAAAACAGGAGAAGCAAAACACTGGGCTTTATTAATAACAAGTTAAGCTTTGTAACAAAAGCATTTGCGCCCTGCTGGTAATACATGACTGAAAGATAAAAGTAAAATGGACTTGATAAAAAGAAAGTTGTAACTACTGACCCGACAATTTTTTTTTTTTTTTTAGGTCCATACGATGCCCGCCTTTCAGCGCTATTACAAAACAGTCAGGAAAACCATTTTGTCTGAGAGCCCCCTGATGCGCAACGGCCGATTTAAACTTAGGATAATTGCCCGAAGTGTACTTAAAAACACCGTTTTGTTTATAGTAACCGCCGTTAATAATCTGGCTGTATTTAGACTCTGATAAATTCAACTCAACCGGACTGGTTGCAAATTGTACTGCGAAAGTAATGGCCTCTTCTTTTGGGGGTAGTTTGTCAACACTGCTTTTGTCGGAATCTTTATCTGTGTTTTTTTTGCGGTTTTTTACCTTTTCCGCAATATCTTTTGCGCTATGATACTCTTCGCGGGAGGCATCCGTACTGCTGTCTTTTTTTGCAAGATTTTTTTCAGTTACGGAAACTCCAGTTTTTCCTGACGAATCCGCTGTGCTTTTTGTTTCGCCCTCATCTTCTTCGTCGCCATTTTTTTGAGTTGGCAGGTTTCCTGCTTTAATGTTTTCATTTTCGAGAGGCGCCTGGTTTTCGTACTCATCGTTATAGGTTTTTTTATTCCCCTCTACTTCGTCTTTGTACCGTCTAACACCCCTGAATATGGCCTTTGCGAGATAGTCCTGTCCCTGTTCGCTTCCTAAAAACACCTCTTCAATGGGGTTTGTAAGGTATCCGATCTCGGTTAAAATACTTGGCATGGATGTTCGCCACAGTACCCAAATACTTTGGCGGTGAACCCCTTTATCAATTCGACCGGCTTTTTTAGTATACTCCTCCTGTATTTTCAAGGCCAGGTTGGCGCTTTGTATCACATACGAGGAGGTGTAGTTGCTCATAATAATGTAGCTTTCTTCGCTTTCGGGATCGAACCCACCATATTTCGTTTCATAATTGTCCTCATACAACATCGCAGAGTTTTCGCGCTGTGCAACCTTCATCTTGCCTGCTTCGTTTTTTAAACCCATTACATACGTTTCGGTACCAAAGGGAACAGGGTTGGTTGTTTCAACAGGAACATACTTGCCTTTTTTGTTTTTGTACATTTTTACCCGCTTTTTGCCCGTTTTGGAATCTTTTACTACCACCGCTTTTCCGGCCGCATTACAGTGAATGGAAATAAAAAGATCGGCTTTGGCCTTGTTGGCTATTTGTGCGCGGTCTTCAAGCTCCACAAACACATCCGTTTTGCGCGTGTACACCACTTTTACATCACCATAATATTCCTCCAGTATTTTTCCAAGCTTTAAAGCAACCGCAAGCGAAATATCTTTTTCTTTAAAATTAACGCCGTGGCAGCCCGGATCAAGCCCCCCGTGACCAGCGTCTATTACTATGGTTTTAATGGCGCCATCAGCACCCCGGCGCATGGGCAGGAAGCTCACAAACAGCGAGGAAAGCAGCAGCACAACGGTCAAATATTTTAATTTTTTAACCATCTCAAATAATATTCATCAGGGTTGTACGCATAAGAGTTGTAGCTTTGCTATTCAACGCACAACGCACATAAAATTATTCGTTACGACTTGCTTTTTAAGGCGTGCCATAAAGTAGTTTTCTTCTTTACACTGTTAATATCTGTGACATATAACGGCGTACGTGCACAGGAGCTTCAGGCCGATTCGTTAAAAAAACCCAATACCGATTCACTTGCCCTCAACGCCAACTCAAACGAACTGGATGAAAAAGCAACATACTCGGCCGACGACAGTACGGTTGCCATGCCGCAGGAAGGAAAGGCGTATTTGTACGGTAAATCGAAAATAGACTACGGCAGCACCAACATGCAGGCCGAGGTGATTGAAGCCAATTATGGGAAAAACACGGTAGTTGCCTACGGAAAGCGTGACAGCAGTGGAAAACTTTACGGAACCCCAACATTTAAGGAAGGAGCCGAAACCATGGAGGCCGAAAAAATAATGTATAACCTCAAAACCAAAAAGGGAAAAATTTTTAATGCACTTACCAAACAGGGCGAGCTTCTGGTAATTGGTACCGAGATAAAAAAAGACAGCAACGACGTTATTTACATGCGCGATATGCAGTGTATTCCATGCCAGCAAAAAGATTCACGAACCATATTCAGGGCCACCAAAGCAAAGATAATCCCCAACGACAAAATTGTGACAGGCCCCATGTACCTTGAAGTTGGGGGCGTACCAACCCCGCTGGGGCTTCCGTTTGGTTTTTTCCCCAACACTAAAAAACAACACAATGGTATTTTGTTGCCAACCTTTGGGTCGTCGCCCGGACAGGGATATTTTTTAAAGCAGGGCGGATATTATTTGGGAATAAACGAAAAAACAGACCTTACATTCCGCGGCGATATTTATGCTAACGGAAGCTGGGCAGCTAATGTTACCAACAACTACCGGGTGCTTTATAAAGCAAGCGGCTTTGTTTATTTTGGGTACAGCCATTTTAATATTGGGGACCGCGACATTCCTAAAACCTTTAGCCAGCAAACGGCTTACGAGATAAAATGGAACCACAACCAGGATAACCGGAACAACCCCAGTGTAAAATTTGGTGCAAATGTAAACTATGTGAAAAATCAAAGCATTAATCGCTTTGGCGCAGCCAATACCGGAGCCTTTTTACAAAATAACTTTTTATCGAACGTTATATTTACTAAAAACTTCAAAACCGGGTCACTTAGCGTAAATGGTTCGCACAACCTTAACTCTCAAACCCATCAAATGACCATATTGTTGCCATCGCTTACTTACAACCGAAACCGGTTTTTTCCGTTCAGATCGCTGCTGGGGCGCGAAAATGCCCCAAGACAGAACGTCTTTGATAAAATCGGGGTAAGTTATCTTTTACAGTTAAATAACTCACTGAGCGGCAAGGAAGACACCATTTTTATGGGTAATGTGCTGGATAGCATGAAATACGGGCTCAAACACACAATACCAATCAGCACAAACTTCAATCTGTTCAAATACATTACGGTTACCCCAGGCGCCAATTTCAGTTCCGTTATGTATATGAACACCATCGAGAAAGAGTTTCATGTTGATACGGTAAACGTTGATGCAGCTGGCAACACAAAAAAATACGTCAGCAGGATTTCAAACAACCGAAACAATGGATTTACGGCAGCTTATGAATGGAACTTTACCACTTCCATGACCACAAAAATATTCAACGACTTTATTTTCAGGAAGGGCAGGCTACGGCAAATACGCTATTTGCTGATACCAACACTGGGCTATACCTACAGGCCAGATTTTGGAGCCGCTAAATATGGTTATTGGAAAACCGTGCAAACCGACACAAACGGCAACAGGGGCTATTACAGTATTTTTGAACGGAGCGTGTTTAACGGACCCTCACGCGGCAAACTCAATGCCCTTTCAATAAACCTGAACAACAACCTGGAGGCTAAAATAAAACATGAAACGGATACCGGCGTTACGTATAAAAAAATAAGCATTCTGCAAAACATAGGAATCTCAACCAACTATAATCTGGCCGCCGACTCCTTTAAGATGGATATGATTTCGCTTACCGGCCGCACGGTGTTGTTTAAAAACATCAATATTAATTTCAACACAACATTTGATCCTTATGTTTATGATCATGAAAACAACCGGGCCATTGATAGATATGAGCTAACGCAAGGCGAGCGCCTGGCAAGATTCACACGCGCACAAATATCCATTAACTCAGAGCTGAGCGACAACATGGTAGAGGCGGCCCAAAAACTACTTAAACCGCCAAGTCTTACGAATGGAGCCGAACGTGATGCACAGGAAAGCAGAAGCTCAACAAAGCCATTACCATGGAGCCTGAGGCTTGGGTATAATTTAATTCTCACTAATAAAGATGATTCAAAAATACAGCCTTCGCATGCTCTAACTTTGGTTACAAACCTGTCGCCAACCAAATTCTGGAAACTTGGCATCAGTACCGGTTACGATTTTAATGCGCAAAAAGCCAGCTATACCTCTTTCAACATTTATCGCGACCTTAAATGCTGGGAGGCAAATATTGCGTGGGTTCCCTTTGGGATCAATAAAAGCTACCGCTTCACCATGAACCTTAAAACCGCTATGTTGAGCGAGTTTAAAATACCACGTCAAAGACAGTGGTACGATAATTTCTGAAATCAGCCCGTAATTTTTTTAAGAATCGCGGTGGTTGAAAAGCCCTGCAGAAGCGGCACAGTTATTACCTTACCGCCATTGGCTAAAACAATGTCGTGCCCTACAATTTGTTCAACGCTATAATCATCTCCTTTTACCAGCACATTTGGCATAACAAAAGAAATAAGATCGTATGGTGTTTATTAATAAAAAAAAATAATGGCATCCACACAAGCCAATCCCGCCAAAACGCCGGCCCGCGCCAGCTCATTATTAATGGGGCGATTAGGGGCCTTGTTCAGTTTTTTTACTGAAGCATCGGTGTTTAACCCAAGAATCATAAA
>CALMNJ010000607.1 GCA_937868675.1 uncultured Bacteroidota bacterium
TCAGCAGGATGATGCCTTCCACACCATTATTTGTGGAAAGGCTGTCGCGGCTTACATTATAACCCAACACACCGCTGGGCGGGGGCGGTGCAATTTCGATGGTGGATACATCGCGTATAAACAAAGGCACGCCGCCATCCGACCGGATTACAATGTTTTCAATATCCTCTGCCGTTCTGATAGCACCCAGACCGCGCACCGCAAAGCCCTGGCCACCGCGCGCAATAATGTTGCCGCCCGTATTCTGATTATTTGCATTTATTGCGTTGATAATATCGTTGAGGGTAATGTTAAACTTGCGCAATTTTTCGGGTGAGGTAAGCACATGAAATTGTTTGAGCGGCCCGCCGAAGGTTACCACATCGGCAATGCCCGGCACCTGAAGCAACGAGGGCTTAATAACCCAGTCCTGCAGATCACGAAGCTCCATGAGACTGTATTTTGGCTGTGCCTCCACCACATAACGGAATATTTCGCCCACAGCGGTGCTTAGCGGAGCAAGCTCGGTGGTAACACCTTCGGGTAACTGTGCATTTTTAAGTCTTTCCGTAACCTGCTGCCTGGCGAAATAATCGTCGGTGCCATCTTTAAATGTGAGTTGAACTACCGAGAGGCCAAAAATGGTTCGGCTTCGGCGGTCGAGCACATTGGGTGTGTTTTGCAACACGCGTTCTACAGGAATAGTGACCTGCTGTTCTACCTCTTCCGCTGCTCTGCCATCATATTGGGCAATTACAATCACGTTGGTGTCGGCTATATCCGGATAGGCCTCAATCTTTAACTTAAGAAAACAGAAATAGCCAATGATCATAAGAGCAATGGTGATGGCCAATACCAGCAAGCGATTGCGGAGCGAAAATATGAGCAGGTTTTTAATCATTCAACCGACCAGTGCTGCACGGGGTGTGTGGTAATAAAAAGTCCTTTTACTTCCTTCATCAGTTCGGTGAGGGTGTTTTTTACCGTATGTTCCTCATCAATAAAAATAATGAGCATGGGCACATCGTCGAAGCTAAACAGCTCATTGGGCTTGAAAACCCGTTCATTTTCCTTGAATCCGCTTTTTGCCTCCAGAAGTGTTGCGCCTTTGAGATTACGTTTATGCAAAAACTGCATGATAAACTCGTGCATGGTTTGCATGCCATGCAGTTCGTCTTTTTCAAAAAAAATCTGCGCCTGTAAAAGTGTTTTCATCAGTATCCGAAACTTAATCCTTTTAATTGTATTACCCCGTTTATTACCACGTGTTCTTTGCCTGTGAGCCCCTTAAAAACAATGATGCGGTCGTCAATCTGGCTGCCGATTGAAACCTCCCTGCGTTCAAAGGTCAGTGGTCCGGTTTTAATAAACACATAGTTGCGCCCCTGAACGGTGATCACAGCGCTTTGGTTCACACTCAGGTTTTTACCCTGGTTGATTCCAAAAGACACCGTAGCAAACATACCCGCTTTGAGCCTGTTATCGGTATCGCGAAGCGTGATGAGAATTTTGGCCATTCGAGTGGCGTTGTCAACCACATCGGCAATATCACTCAGGTTTCCATTAAAAATTTCGTTTGGATAGGATGGAAATTCCACTTCACAGGCACTGCCAATTTTTATTCTGCTGATTTCATTTTCGGGAATTTCGCAGATAATGTAAACCTCACCGCTCGGCGCTTTGCGCAGCATTTCGGGTCGGAAGCCAGCCGCCTTGAGTTTTGTTTCGTGCTCAATGATGCCTGCTTTTTCGTTGGCCAGGTTTGTTTCTTCCATACTAAGCAGCGTTTGTGCTTCGAGCAGGTCTTTGCTGCTGGCCACGCCATGCTGCTGGAGGTCTTTTACACGGTTAAGTTCAATCTCCTTTTGTTTAATGTTGATGTTCTGAATCTGGTTGACGTTGATAATGTGCTGAAGCAGTTGGGTGTAACTTCCTGCCAGATCGGGATTTTCGAAAAGCATGATGTTTTGTGAAGCGCCCTGTTCGGAAGATGCCACGGTGGCCGCAATTTTTGCAGGAGCGCTGATGCGTGACGTGAGTTCAGAGTTTCCGATATCCTCCACCACGAAAAAAGAACACGCTTTTGCATCGCTAAAAACAATTTTATTTCCGTATTCCGTTACCTGTGGCGCATTGCCGGTTTCCATGCCCTGACGGTTGTCCTTTTGGCCACACGAAAAGAGCGCCGCCGCAAGTACAAGGTATTTGAATGGTGATTTCATACTTAATTTGTTTTGCGCCTGAAGTAATACCCAAGTGACAAGCTGATGTACTGATTGTAAATGCGATATCTGCGAACATTATCGTGCAGGGTGTTTTTGTTGGCATAATCCAATACCTCTGCGTAACCCCTCACATAACGCGCACTAAGACTCACTCCGCCCTTAAATTCGTACTCGAGTCCGAGCGTAAATCCATAATCCATTTTTTGAACGTATTTGCTGGTATCTTCAAAATTGGTGGGGCTTCCGTAAATGCTTTTGTCAATAAAGTAATTTCCTTTTGCATCGCGTTTTTTTATGGATGCGGCAAATATCATGGCGGCGTATGGTCCGGCAAAAGCCTGAAAGCCCTTTTTGTGGAAGTCAATTGAAACCGGAAAAAGCGTCATGGCGTGCGTTTTTAACCTGGTTGTGTAAACGGGATTCACACTGTCGTTAATCGCTACTCCGGCTCCGGTACGGGTATAAAGTAATTCGTGTTTGAGCCAAAACCCGTCGCTCAGCTCGTTGTTCACCACCACACCGGCATGGAGGCCGGTTAACATAGAGGTGGTGTTGCCGCTAAAATAAGTTCCAATATCGGGGCCGTAGTAATTTGACGATGTAATGCCAGCCCTTACACCAAAGGTGGCTCCCCCTGTAGGTTTGGGCATGAGGGTATCCGATTGGGCACGAAGGATAAAGGGTGCTGAAAGAATAATAAAAATATGTAGCAGGTTCTTTCGTTTCATTTTAAAATTCAATATCCCAAATACCAGCGGCTTTTTCAAGCTCTACCAGTGAAGAGGCGTAATTAAATACGGCTTCGTAATACGAGGCCTGCAGCATGTTATAGGTTCGGCGGGCATTCAGCACTTCCAGCAGGGAGGTTTCGCCGCGCTGGTAACTGTATGTTTTACCCTCGAGTACTTTTTTTGCCTCGTCGAGCATGCCGTTGTTAAACTGGTTCATTTGTTTGCGGCCAGCCTCATAATTAAAGTAAGCCTGTGTTACCTCTGCTTCAATTAGTAGTTCGGCCTTGCGGTACATGAGCTCGGCCTGTTGTGCCGAATAATACGCCATTTTGAGTTCGCCCGCATAACGGTTCGAGAATTTAAGCGGAATGGCAAGGCCCGCCGAAAGCTGGAAGAAAGAGGGTGTGGGCGCAATAATGTTTTTAGTGTGCGATGCAAAAATAAGTCCCGAACGAAGTTCGATATCGGCCACACGGTTGGCTTTGGCAAGCATAATGGCTTTTTGTGAAACGTCTTTGTTTTGAAGTGCAGCCAGTGCATCGGCGCGTGTGTTCTGTGCTGCGGTAATAAGTTGCTGAAGATTAAAATCGCGGTCCAATTTTGCCGTCCCGATAAGGGGTTCGTAAAGGCCGTCTTTTTTAAGTTCGCCGGTAAGAACCGACATGTTCAGCAAACTGAGTTTCCACCGGGCTTCCTGGGTAATCAACTCATTCAGCATCGCCAGGGCCTCGAGCCGGCTTTGCCGGGCATCAATCTGGCTTATGCTTCCGGCCTTGTACCGAAGGCTGTCGGACTCGGCGAGATGTTTCATGGCCTGATAAGAGCCGGCCTGCATGGCAAGTAACTGTTTGTTGCGAAGGGCTGAAAGAAAATTAAGCGTGGCGTCGGCGCGCAGGGCTCTGAAATAATCCTGAAGTAAAAATCTGGTAAGCTCGGCCTCGCTGCGGGCAAGATCAACCCTGGCTTTTCGTTTTCCACCCAACTCGGCCGTCCAACTAAGACCGCCATTAAAGCCGTATCCCATTTCGATGCGACGTTGACCGTTATCAAACCAAGCGTAACTGAACGAAGGGTCGGGAAAAATTTTTGCCATTTCGATGCCGGCATCGGCTCTGCTTAGATCGAATTTACGCGCCGCGTATTCGAGATTGTTCTGCCCTACCAAACCCAGATATGCTTTGAGGTCAACTTTTTTTAGCGGTACCGTTGTATCGGGCTGCGAATGCAGATTGCAGGCACTTATCAGGATCAACAACAGAATATTTAAGGTCGATTTTTTGAGCATTCGCTTTTGTTTTGCTTAGCGGGCTTTGCTGCTTATATTGCTGCAATAAATTAAGTGTGAAAGTAGTAAAATATTGAGAACAAAGCTCCCGGTTACGAGGCCGGTTTTAATGCATGAGGGGTAAATAAAAAACCGAGTGCTAATGTGCAGTCATTATCCGAACGGCGCAGAAAGAACCTGCTTAGTCGGACAACCTGCAAATAAATGTTTGATTGACCAGGGAAATGCTTTGACGCCCTGAGCTGCCCGAGCTTTTGGTAGAGTTGAGGTTAAAAGTGATGCTACCAGAACAAAGTACCTCCCCCTGATCGTCTTTGGCCTGAATGGTATGCCTGCCTCCTTTTAAGGTAAGATGAATGGCGTTTTTTAGAATGGTGTCGTTTTGTGGCGAAAATCGTGTAGCCAGAATCGGTAGCCGCCCTTTAAATTGATTGTCAACAAAAAGGTCAAGCTGGGTTGAGGTAGAATCGGCGTAGAAAAAGCCTTCAAACGTTTTTCCGGATTTTATACACCCCGAAGAGGAAAGCAAAATCAGAAATAACAATACAACCGATAGGAAGAAAGTTTTCATGCCCTTGATTACGTTCTTTTGCCGAAGATAACGCAAAAAAGTCTTCGTTATTGTTAAGACAATCGGGTGTCAGTGCATGATAACACCTATCAACCTCTACCCTTTACATGAAACCTGTTTAAAGGATCTAGTGCCTCGTGTTCAGGCTCACTTTGCCGGAAACCCGTTCACGCTTTTGCTTAGTCAGGATGTAAATTTGGATGCGTCCCTGGCCTGACCCTGTGGGAACAGGTCTGCTTTACGTTTTTTCATTTCATCGGCAATCAAGGCGCTATTACCACCCAGCATTTCTAGTTTTGAAATGATATTGAGGTAACTTTTTTCATCCCTGTTTTGACTGAGTTTAAAAACATTGTCCAGTTTTTCAACTTTAATTTCTATTCCTTCAATAGCCGGCATCATTTTACTTAAAAAGCTATCCGGAAGGTTATCATATATTGTGAGCGACTCCTTATTGTTATTTTCAAATTTCAGGGTCAGCTTCCGCATCAATTGAATCAGCGCATCGGGAGACATAAAATTTACCGGCCCGCTGGCGTGCACGCTCATGTAATTCCAGGTTGATCCTATTTGCGGATTACTATACCACGACGCACTTACGTATGCGTTCGGCCCTGTAAAGACAACTAATCCATTCGGATTTTCCTGAAAGGCCCTGTGATGATCCGTGTTTCGCATAAGGTGCCCCTTTAAAAACAGCTCGCCGTTTCTTATTTCAGTCAGCATTGGAATTTGAGTAGCTACCTGTTTGCCGGATGTATCGCTCCCGGTTAAAAAAGCAAAAGGATTTTTTTCGATGAAGTCTAAAATTGCTTGCTGGTCGTTTTCTTTAAAATATGAAAAGCTATACATAGTGCTTTTTGTTTAATTCATCAATGCCAGTAATTTTTCATTAAGTCCGCAACCCATGCAGGCTGAGTAATATTTTCTTTGGCCTGAAACTCCTTAAACACAGGTTTAATATCCAGCACAGGTGTTCCATCAATGGCATCCAGAAACTTTACTTTCAGGGTTCTTCCTTTATGCTCCAGTAGTTTTACAGTAGCCAATCCTATTTTATTTGGCCGGTCTTTCTTACGCTGTCCAAAAATACCAACAAGCGGATAATCCGGATTACCTCTGGGGTGTCCCGAGTACACAATGTCTTCGTTTTTAACTTTATCGAAGTAATAAATTATTTCCAGGTGCGAAAACTCTGTAATGCCACTCAGGGCCTCGTCCGGAATATGGCTTGCCAACTCAATTTCAGCAACAACGGCCTCCCACTTATCATCAATTGGTTCGGTGCGTGCGTTTTTTACAAAGGCTATCGGACGTAATTTTATTTCCATACGTTGTTGAGGTTATTAATATGTAATCTGTGTTTACCAGTTGCATTCCGCACAAGGTAAGTAACCTGTCTGGCATCATACCAGACTATTTTTCCTTGCAACTATTATTGTGTTCGAGTCCTGTTCGGTTTCTGTTCGTTTATATTCTATTTTAAAAGTTTTGAGTTCGTAAAAATTGTTTTTAGCCAGCAGGTCTTTTATTTGGTTGTAGTCGTGGTAATAGAAATAAACCCTGTTGCCACTACTTCCAACCTGGAAACCGGATGCAGCAGAATCCCCTTCCACAAAACTAATGTACAGTAAGGCATTTTTGTGCAACAGATTATAA
>CALMNJ010000608.1 GCA_937868675.1 uncultured Bacteroidota bacterium
AAGCAGATAAAAAAGATGCGGCGGGCAATGCGCAGGCAGATCAAACGAAAACGCAGCCTTCTTCATTGCCAGAAACGGTTATCACCGTGCCCGACAAGCAAGAGTCTACCGATACGGCAACCACGGGCGAAATTCCCGATATGAAAAACGGGGAACTTGATGTGTTGCTGGATGACAGCCTGACTAAAAACAACATTCCTGCATCCGGCACCGAAACGCAAATGGCTGCTGTTGCTCAGGCTCAGCCTGTAAATATGGCTAACGCCTCGGTTGCAGAACAAAACCCAACCTCATCTGCCAACAAGGACACAAATACGGAGAGCACGCCTCCGGCTACCGGGCAAACACAAACGCCGCAGGAGGCGAAACAAAATCAGGCTCAGGGCTGGGAGCAGGTAATGGCAGAATTCAAAGCTTTGCCTCAGCACAAAAACGTAACTACCTATTACCTGGAACAGTGGGCCCGCCTGCAGCTAAAAAACGGGTGGCAGTGCGGCCAGCCTGTACCCGACCTGGAAAGCTTCCGGGCTGAATTTGGTCCCGAAAAAACATATGGCGGCCAGCCTGTGCCCACACTGTATGTATATTGGTACGGCGGCAACCGCGGGCGCGTACGCCACGAGCTGCTGGATAAGGACAAGCACAACTACAATGGCTTTTGGGTGTATGTTGATTCCATTACCGGATACCAATCGGAGCTGCAGCAAAACGATTCGGTTGCCAAATATTATGAAGCGGAACCGGTAAGTGCGGCCGATCTGCAAAACCTTTTCGCTTACGCCCGGCAAAACAACATTAAATTAAATCATACTCTGCAACAGGTAGCCGCAAATGGAACAGGCAGCGAGGCCATGCGCGAAACAGTTGAACAAATTCAACGGCACTTGTACAAAAAAGCACCCGCAACGGGCTACGGGCTTTACACCACGCAGCTGCGCAAACAAATAGCCGGGAGCCTTGGAGCCAATGCGTTGCAGGAAAGCCTTTACAAAATTAAAAATGGCGATACCCCACAGCTCATCGCCCAAAAAACAAACATTGATCTGGAACTGCTGCTGCAATACAACAACCTGGAAGAGAAAACAGGAAAAGACGGGCACAAACAAATTATTAACTCCATTACAGGTGAGCCGGCACAATTTGCCGAAGGCGGGTACCTTGAGCTTCCGCCAAAACTAAGCCTGCCCACAGAGGAACAGCTTGAGGAGTTTGAAAAAAAACAGGCGCAAAAACCCGAAGTATTAAGGCAGGCCGAAAAAGCAAGCATGCGTTTTATTAAGCCCGGCCTGAACGACAAAGAGCAGAAGCAAAGCAGTAAACTGAACCGAAACACCGACCTTTACGCCAAAGTAAATACACTCAACACCACCTCACAGCTCATTGGCCCGGCACCTGACCGGGTGATTGAGGAAACGCTGCGCAAAAAAAACAGCGGCGAAAAAAACTACCTCGATACCGAAACCATGGTCTTAAATGCGGTGCTGGCCCTTGAGCAGGCCGGCTACGCACCAATCAAAACCCTTAACGATTACCACAAGGCCATGAACGCCTATGGCGCCGAAGCCCTTGAGTTTTTGCAAACCTTTGAGGTCAAGGCTTACCAAACCAGCCTTGCCATGATACATGCCAACCGCCAAACACTGTTGGCCGAGGCTCAAAAATACGGCGTGTTTGGCGAAAGCCAGCCCAACACCGAAACCCTCACCACCTGCGCCCGCAAGCTGCAAAACGCCATTCACTTTAAAAAAACGAAAGAATCGCAGGCCATAACGCAGCAAAGCGCCATGCTGCACGACTACAGCAGCGACCCTCAGGCAAAAAAAGAAATGCAGGAAAGCATTGCCCGGCTTAATATGGAGGGCCAGGCCCATCTTAAAAGTGTGCAGGCTCAGATATACCCGCTGTGCCCCTTACTGGCCGACGAGAATCTGTCAATCGCCATTATAGCTGGTAACACCAGCCCCGATAAAATAATTGATGAACTGAAGCGCGTTATACTCATGC
>CALMNJ010000609.1 GCA_937868675.1 uncultured Bacteroidota bacterium
TATTGCAATAACTGCAAATACAAATAATAAAGTTACTCTTTTCATGGTTTTGGTTTTTTTGAAAAAGTGTTTGATGGTAGACATGAATGTTTTCTCTTACTAACGTTTGTTTTTAAGCAACATCCGGCTCGGGCAAGACACGTTGAAAAACCCCATTCATTTCTGATTTGGCGAAAAATTGGTTAGCAGAAAACTGTTTAATTGTTTACCCTTTCTGAGCCAAGTATCCTGAACAATGGGTGAGCAAAAAAGGCTTGCACCAAAAGTACACTTGCAGGGAAACCCTTGTCAAGTAAGGCAAGGCTGCTAAATTTTTAGTTTCCAAATCATTTAGCGGAACTCTATTCTTACTGAGCCAGAAATACACCGTGATTATTTAATTTATTTAGCCAGTGCCATTCCAAATCATCATTTCCAGTTGTTTAGTTTTTACCGTCATCGCAGGCAAACGGCGCACCTTCTATCTCTCCGGTGATCACACAGGCAATTAACATTTAGTAATTTTTCCATTTAACCAAACAGGAAAAAACGGATTTTCTTCCGGCACAATTAAAACTCACACATTTAATTCGGTGCTTTTATTCCCAATAATGTAATTCCAAAATGAAAACATCCTGTGGTTTTTAAAACACCTGTTACAGCACATTATTATTTATTCGTTGATTTAGACTTTGCAGCCACAGGCAAATTAATGAATGGCATGAAATCGGTAATTTTCGCGTATCTTTACCGCCTTAATTCAACAAAAAAATGATCTCGGTAAACGGCGTTACGGTAAGCTTCGGAGGATTTACACTTTTTGATAATATTGCTTTTTTAATTAATCCAAAAGACCGCATTGGCCTGGCCGGTAAGAATGGCGCCGGAAAAAGTACCCTGCTAAAAATTTTATCGGGGCAGCAATCGCCCACCAGCGGCGATGTTTCGATGCCAAAATCATGCAAAATAGGCTATTTACCTCAGGACATGATTCATCAGCACGGGCGAACCGTGTTTGACGAAACCGAAAGCGCCTATGAGGAAATCCGCCTGATGGAAAAGCGCATTGACGACATAAACCATCAGTTGGAAACCCGTACCGATTATGAAAGCGATGCCTACTCGAGGCTTATTGAAGAGCAAACCGAAATCTACACCCGTTTGGATGTACTTGGAGCGTCAAACCGCAACGAGGAAATTGAAAAAATACTGAAAGGGCTTGGTTTTGAGCGCCGCGATTTTGACCGCCAGACAGCCGAATTCAGCGGAGGCTGGCGGATGCGCATTGAACTGGCCAAACTACTTCTTCAAAAGCCCGATGTGTTGCTGCTTGACGAACCCACTAACCACCTCGACATAGAGGCCATTATGTGGCTTGAGGAGTTTATGGAAACCTTTAATGGAGCGGTAGTATTAATCAGTCACGACAAAACCTTTCTGGATAACGTGACCAATCGCACCATTGAAATCTCGAACCAAAAAATTTACGACTACAAAACCAATTACTCGCATTACCTTGTGCTGAGGCAGGAACGCAGGGAGCAACAGGAAAACGCGGCTAAAAATCAGCAAAAAATTATTGATCAGTATCAAACCCTCATTGATAAAAACCGGGCAAAAGCCAGCAAGGCAGCCTTTGCGCAATCGCTCATTAAAAAGCTCGACCGCATGGAGCGCGTGGAGGTTGATGAGGAAGACAATGCGGCTATGTACTTCCGGTTTCCTGCGCCTGCACACAGCGGAAAAATTGTTCTCACGGTTGAACACGCCGGAAAAAAATATGGCGAAAAACAAATTTTTAAAGATGCCAACTTCATTATTACAAAAGGAGAAAAAATAGGTCTTGTAGGACGAAACGGTGAAGGCAAATCAACCATGATGAAGATGATTGCCAAAAAAATTGAGTTCGAAGGAAGGGTGATTCAGGGACACAGTGTTATGATGGGTTACTTTGAACAGGATCAGGAAGAAAAACTGGACCCGAAGAAAACCGTTTTTGAAACCATTGACGAATTGGCGGTGGGCGATGTGCGCAAGCAGGTGCGCGGACTCCTGGGTTCTTTTTTGTTCAGGGGCGACGACATTGAGAAAAAGGTGCAGGTGCTGAGCGGCGGCGAGCGTGGCCGCCTGGCGCTTTGCAAACTCTTGCTGGAGCCATACAACCTGCTGCTGCTCGATGAGCCCACGAATCACCTTGATCTGCGCTCGAAAGACATACTGAAAAAAGCATTGATTGATTATGAAGGCACGGTGGTGATGGTGAGCCACGACCGCGACTTTATGAAAGGCATCTGCAACCGTCTTTTCGAATTTCGTGAAGGCCAAGTAAAAGAACACCTTTGCGACATTGAAGATTTTATGAAGTTGCGCAAAGTGGAGCGCCTCAACGAACTGGATCTTGATAAAAAAGTGAAAACCGAAGCTAAAAAAGTAACGGCACCAGACGAAAAAAGCGAGACCGAAAAACAAAAAGAAGCCGAACAAAAGCAGTTGCGCAGCCTGGTAAAAAAGACCGAAGAAAGCATTGAGAAGCTGGAAGCCGAAATTAAATTGTGCGACGAAAAACTCGCCAACCCAGATGAGTACCATCGCCTCATGAACGATCAGGCCTTTTTCGGCAAATACAATCAGTTAAAAAAAGACCTCGAAAAGGAAATGCAGAAGTGGGAAGATCTGGCCGCCAAATTAGCCTGATAAGAAACGGCTGTTGCCTTCATTCACACACGCTCCAATATTCTGATTTATTGCGCACTGCCTCTGTGCTCAGGAGTGACCCGATAAATAATAGCCTTACTTTCACTAAAGCTACACACCCGTTTGATACTGCGTTGGCTGTTATAATAACTCAGATCAAGCGGGGGGATAACCACGATGTAATCAAACCGGCTGAGGTCTCTGTTCTGCTCACGCCAGCCCGAAGCGCGATTTGCATTAAGCCATTCTGACTCAAACGTATATTTGTTTTGCGATGCCTCGCTGTAATAATTCCGAAAACTTCCATATAACTCGGGGCACAAACCCACATGCCTGGCATGCATGTATTGAAGCGAATCAAAACACGCACTGGCGTCGGCAGTTCCTGGATAATCATAAACCCATTTGGGATGATAACATATTATGCCACTCAGCCAGATACCACCAAGTATTGCGACCAGAACGCCTTTACTACTTCCGGTTTTCCAAAACACGTAGTAAACTGAAAATCCGAAACACATCACAAACGGAATATGAAAGAAAAGTGCGCTCCTGTAGGCAGGAAAAGTTCCGTTTAAAAAAACGGCCACTGCTATAACCATAAATAACATTCCACAACAAATAAGCGACACGTTTAAAAACATCCGGTTACCATGTTTTTTCCTGAACATGATACCGTAAAAGGCTGAAGCCGTAAAAATAGTGAGCATTACCATAGAGTAAATTTTTGCGACCGCACGCGAATAATTAACTGACTCATATAACGCCCCTTTCCAGTACCACTCAAGCGCAGCACTTAACTGCGGAGAACCTGCCCCCGTTACATCGCCCGAGCAGTGCATGATGTAACGGTAATTCATAATGCAGCCCCCAATGGTCACTAGCATTAAAAGAACATCAGCAATCAACCAAATAGCCGATCGCAAAACATCCTTATTGGAAAGGTAATTCTGATAAATGTAAAGCATACAAAATGGAACGAAAAAATAAATGAAGCTATAGTTGGCCACCACACTGGCCGCTGCCGTACACAGCGAAAGAAACGACCCAGCCCTGCTGTTGGCTCTGGTATAAAACCAAACCAGTGCCGCTGCCTGCAACGCAATACCCGGCGCATAACCCCGTGCCATCGAAAAATAATCGAGTACATAAGGGTGGAAAGCCGCCATAACAAGAAGAAACATCACCACAAACAAACCAAAGTGACGTAGTTGCCGTATAAAAATGAGCAGCAGCACCGCATACGATAAAACGCTGAGCCATCGCAATGCGATCGGATTGGTTGCATTAAAAATACCGGCCAGCAAGATTGCCCCGCTGTTGAGCCAATGGGTATTACCGGTGCACAATGCCTCGCTGAGCCAAAAATGCTTCACGATGTAGAACGAATAAGCCTCGTCGTTGGTAACGTCAAGTAACCAGGCCTTATATGCCACCAACAACATACCGGTAAGTGCGGTTGCCACCGGCAACGCTAT
>CALMNJ010000610.1 GCA_937868675.1 uncultured Bacteroidota bacterium
ACCCAGGCTAAATAGTGACCAAACAAAAAACAACAGCAAAGTAATTGCGGCTATCCGGTGAAAAAAGGGTTTTAAACCCATAAAAAAATAAACCGTAACAGCAATGGCCATGTTAATGAAAAGCCCCAGGCGAATGTGGCTCATGAACCTCGACACCTCCCGCGATTGTTGCGACCCGTGCATGAAAGCATATACATGGCACCATGCCAGATCCAGAAAACAACCCAGCAAAAAAATGGCCAGCAGGCTTCGGAACTCTTTTTGTGATAAGGGTGCTGAAGTGAATATTACAAGCGGAACTGCAAGCAGGGGCAGATTAATGCGAATGAGATTGTTGGCCCACTCAAAGTCGCTGGTGTAAAGTAACCCGACAAGCGGCATAAAAAAAAGCGACAGATAACTTATGGCCGGAATGTTTTTGCGGAGAAGATCCCATTTGACTTTAAAACCGCCTTCAAGCAACCAGTTGGCCCCAAGTGCAATCACAGGCCAACTTCCGGGAGCCCTGCCAAGCATAATGCCAAACAAAAGGCCATATACCGAAATAAGGTATAAGTTGCGATGTATTGGTGCCGGAAACACTCATTAAATAAACGAAAAAAGCTGCTTAAAATAATAGGCTCGCAAAAAAACTTACCAGCGTATTACTTAATAACAGATGTGCTCAAAATAAACACAAAGCCTCTTTGCGCTTAATAAAAAAAAACGGGATAAAATACCAGGGTGATTATTTAATTCGGGCAGAGAGGCGTGTTACCAGAAAGGTTAATCCCAAGCACAGCACAAGTCCAAAACCCGCATAAATCAAGGCAGGTACCATAATACCACTGATGTAATTTGTTTCACGGTAAATGATGATTAGTCCTGCGTGAGCAAATACAGGTATAAGTAAAAAAGTGAGGGAACAGGAAAGAAAGGATCTGAAAAAATTTCTGGCAGAACTGTCAGGTCTGAATGTAAAAAACGACAAAATCAATGATGCTATATAAACAATGATCATTGCTATCTCAGCAACTGCGGTTTTTACAGGTAAAAACCGAAGGAGCAGAAAAAGAAGACCTCCGGTTACACCCCAAAACAAACCGTTCAAGAAAGGGGTTCTGAACTTTAAAGCTTTTATCATCGGTTTTTATTCAGGATTTAATGATTAAGCCATTCAAATTTTAATTGCCGAAATCCGATAAAAATTTAATCCGCATCACCCTTATTTCTTCTTCACTGTACTCGTTTTCACCAAGCTCTTTCAGGGCTTCCGCCACACTGCCGCTTTCACTCTCCCGGAAGTACTCCATAATTTCATCCTGCCGCTCCTCGTCCATAATATCATTAATGTAGTAGTTAATATTAACCTTGGTGCCCGACTCTACAATGGTTTCAATCTCCGTAAGCAAATTCGGAATGCTGATATTTTTGCTGCGGGCCATGTCTTTCAGGCTTACTTTGCGGTCAATGTTTTGAATAATGTAAACCTTCAAGCCCGATTTGTTTACCACCGACTTAATGACCATGTCCACCGGGCGTTCGATCTCGTTCTCCTCTACATATTTTTTAATTAACTCAATAAACGGTTTGCCATATTTTGCAGCCTTACCCGTACCAACTCCGCTTATTTTCACCAGTTCGTCCATGGTAATGGGATACTGTATGGCCATTTCTTCCAGCGATGGCTCCTGAAAAATAACATACGGTGGAAGGTTTTTAGCTTTAGCCGTTTTTTTCACGAGTTCCTTCAGCATGGCAAACAATACTTCGTCGGCAGCGCCTCCACCCGACTTTCCATTGATCGTAATATCTTCGTCGCCCGCATCCTTCTCGTTGTTATTGTAATCGTGATCGCGGGTTAGCTTTACGCTGTAAGGCTTTTTAAGGAAAAGCCTGCCCTTGTCGGTAAGCTTCAGTAGCCCGTAGTTTTCAATGTCCTTGTAAAGGAAGCCATTCACAACAGCCTGCCTCAAAACAGCCTGCCAGAAACGCTCGTCCTTATCATGATCCACACCCCTGCCCCAGCTTTCGGTATTCTGGTGTTTGTATGTTTTGGCAGTGGCGGTAAGCGTACCCATCAGCACATTGATCACATCCTTTATCTTATGCCTTTCCTTTATTTCGAGCACACATTCAAGTGCCAGTTCAATACTGTCCTGCGCCTCAAATCTTTGTTTGGGGTGGCGACAGTTGTCGCACATGCTGTTACAGTTGGCTTCTTCAAATTCCTCGCCAAAATAATGCAATAAAAATTTCCGGCGGCAACTGCTTGTTTCTGCAAATGACGCGGTTTCTGAAAGCATCTGTTTTCCTATTTCCTGCTCAGCCACCGGCTTGTCTTTCATAAACTTTTCAAGCTTTACAATATCATCGTAGCTGTAAAACGTTACACACTTGCCCTCGCCACCATCGCGGCCGGCACGGCCGGTTTCCTGATAATATCCTTCGAGCGATTTGGGTATGTCGTGGTGAATTACAAAACGAACATCGGGCTTGTCAATGCCCATTCCAAATGCAATGGTGGCCACTATCACATTCAGCTCCTCCATCAAAAACTGATCCTGGGTACGCGCCCTTTCTTTGGCGTCGAGTCCGGCATGGTATGGAGCGGCTTTAATTCCATTCACTTTCAGTGCTTCCGATATCTCCTCCACCTTTTTGCGGCTGAGGCAATAAATAATACCACTCTTGCCGCTGTTTTGCTTCACG
>CALMNJ010000611.1 GCA_937868675.1 uncultured Bacteroidota bacterium
CCAAAGCTCGGTTGACGCCACCTTTGCACTCCGCTGTGTCACTGATATTGATATGATATGCGCTTATGTGGCCGAAGGTAATTATGGCACCAGTGATGCCACTCGTTTTTTTGAACCCAATCCGGATAACGTGGATAATGGAATTACAGGAATTTATGCCCCAATCCGTCACGATGACAACTTTATTGTAGGATACAATAAAACCAGCTGCTACGATGGACACATGCGGGAAGGAACAATAACGCTTGATTACAATAACCCGGTTCAGGGCACCTGGTATTACCGCAACTATAAGTTTAAAGGTAAACTCACATTAAGCGAATACAAAATTGATGGTTGGAAAATAGCAACCACCTACGAGGTACCATGCTCTATAACAATCCTGCTTCAAAACCCGGCATTCAGTCCTCAAGGTACAAAACTAAGCTGGCTCATTGACGGCAGCTTTGATTTTATACACCCCAGTGATCCTTCCAAAAACTTTACCTGGAAAGGCAAAATCACCAAAACCCTGCTAAACACTTCGGATCCCCTGGTTTACCCTGTTTCAGGCATGCTTAAAATAAACTGGAACAAAGCACAGCTTTCCTATGAAGGGGAAGCCAGTGCAACAGATGCGTCTGGAAAAAGTTATAAAATCGAATTATCCTCGTCCAACCCATTGGTACGCGACTTTACTTGTTCGCCCGATCAGGTTGGAGGACTTCAGCCAGATCCAATCAGGCGGGTTTGGCGACCCGAATCGCATCCTTTTGTGCGCGGCATTGCTTTTCTGACTCCGGAAAATGCCAGCATTCGCCAGGTATTTTATGGCAACGAAGGAGACCCATCGCTCGAATTTCAATGCGATAATTCAGGGCAGGTGGCTATAAGGGGCATTAACTACAAAGTTGATTTTGAAAAATAAACCGTTTTTAGTGTGATATTTTTACCAACAAACTCAAGTAGAAAGTTTATTTTAACAAATTTTGTTAGGTTCAAAAAATTGTTCTAAATTGCACCGAATATAACCACGCATAAACAGAAATAATAAAATATGAAACGTGTAATCTCTTATTCAATTTTTGCTGTATCCATGCTGTTCCTCGCTTCCTGCGGCAAAAAAACGGCTAACACTGTTCCTGAGCCTGACACCGAAACCTCCACTGCGGTTGACGCTGCCTGGGCCACTTTCGTTGTTTCCGATGTGGAAACACAGTGTAGTTTTATGGCAGAAAACCTATTGCTGAAACATTTTTATACAGAAGTTCCTGGTTCCGCTGCTGGTTCGCAAGGAACTATGACTGCAACACGCGACATCAGCTCGAAGGCACTTAACATGGCCTTCAATAAAACGCATTGTATTGATGGCCGCTTAAGGGATGGAACTATCTTCATGAATTACGGAGGCTACCCCGGTTTTGTTAACCCACGTTATCAGACCGACTCTGAATACGGCCACTCTTATGGTTTTAATGGTTTCGGTACCTTTTCAGAATACAGGGTGGATGGTTGGAAAATTGAACTGGCCGATCCTGCTAATCCTTTAAGACTGATTAATACAGTTGCTAATCCTGCCTTTAATCCCAGCCTTACTCCACTGACCTGGTCAGTTCAGGCTAAAGTAAAAATGACCGATTCTACGTTCAGCAAAATAATTATCTGGGAAGGAAGTTTGGTTAAAACCTGTCTTAACTCTACTTCAAAAACAACGTTCAGCGCTACTTCAAACCACAAAACAGATGGTCCTGTGATTTGGGACAGCGCCATGGTTTCTTACAGTGGAATGATTACCGGTCAAATTATTGATAGTATTCGCACAACCAGCCCGCATACAGCCACCATTCGCAATTTCTCAATGAAAATTGATGAGGCAAACCCAATCATCCGCGATTTTAAATGTTTTCCAAATCCTGTGGCTGGCGTGGTGTTAACCGCTACAAATGTTGTTACAAGGGCACAGGCATTCCACCCATTCAAAAAGGGTATCGCCTCCTTTACTGTTTCCAATACCAGTGGCGAAGACTTGTATCCACGACAAATTTATTTTGGAAATGAAGGAAGTCCGGAGCTGGGAGATTCACCTTGTGACAATACCGGTGAAATTCTTATAAAAGGCGTTACATACAAGGTTACCTTCAAACAATAACATAAAAAGACATTAAACTAAAAGGCCGCTTAACAGCGGCCTTTTTTTTGTTTTAAAACTTAAAACTAAGACCATTTCGGAGAATATAGGTGAATGCTGGAACCCTGAACGGCTGACGGGTATCCA
>CALMNJ010000612.1 GCA_937868675.1 uncultured Bacteroidota bacterium
TTGTTCGCAAAAAAACTGAGGAAAGACGGTGTTTTGGTTGTTAAGAAAAATGTTGATAACGAATTAAGCCTCGACATTAAACGGCTTATCTACTCTTTAAATTTAGATACTGAATATTGTGCAAAATCGGTGCGTATCGAGAATGCACAGTTTATTTATGATGTTGAAAGCCCTGTTGAACCGTTGAGCTCCGTAACGCTTGGTTTGCCCGGGTTGCATAATGTAGAGAATTCGGTGGCCGCTGTGGCCATCGCGCAGCAGTTAGGAATCAAAGCCGACATCATAAAAACAGCTTTACGTTCTTTTATGGGAGTGAAACGCCGCTTTGATTACAGGGTAAAATCATCGTCAAGAATTTACATTGATGATTATGCACACCACCCTGAAGAACTGAAAGCAACTATTGCATCGGCAAGGGCGCTGTATCCCGGTAAAAAAATAACCGGAATTTTTCAGCCGCATCTGTTCAGCCGCACACGCGATTTTGCGGAAGGCTTTGCCAGAAGTTTAGCAATGCTCGATGAGTGCATTCTGCTTGAAATTTATCCGGCACGCGAAAAACCGATCGAAGGCGTAACCTCCTCATGGCTGCTTGACATGGTGAAGATTGAAAACAAGAAACTGCTCACGAAGCAGGGTGTGCTTGACGAGATTAACATGCAGCCCCGCGAAGTGATTCTGACAATGGGAGCCGGCGACATTGATACGCTCGTTGAACCACTTGAAAAAATAATCACCGCGCAGACAAACTGAAGCTGTTATATGTGAGAGCACTTGAAAAAAATTAATTATAAACGAGTACTAACAACCGTTCTTTGGGTTACTGCAATAACAGCGCTTGTTGCGTCACTTGGCTTTGTTTCGGCAAAACAGGGAAGCACCAGTGTAAAAAGTTTTGATATAGCCATTCGCAATGCCGATGAAAATGCTTTTCTCACCGAGGCCGATGTAAAGAAATTTTTTGAAGACCGGAATGAAATGATTATTTCCAGTCAGCTTAAAAACATCAGTATTCCTGAACTTGAAAAAGCCCTCAACGCTCACCCTGCGGTTGAAAATGCAGAGGTGTCGGAAAACATGAACGGGGAAGTGAAAATTGAAATCACGCAGCGAAAGCCGGTTGTAAGGATCATCAATAAAAATGGAGAAAGCTATTACATTGATTCGCAAAGCAAACTGATGCCACTGAGCGACAACTATTCAGCACGTGTCATTGTGGCCAGCGGCGAAATACTTGAACCATACGCCCGCCGATATCAGCTTCCGGTAAGTGCAATTCAGCAAAGCAAAGCGTTCAGTGAGGTAAGTGTACTCGACGATATTTATCAGGTTGTGAGCTATATCAACAGCGATCCGGAATTGTCGGCACTCATTCACCAGATATATGTGAACAGTGAACGCGAACTGGAGCTCTTTCCCGCTTTTGGCAACCACAAAATTGTTTTTGGCGACGCAAACAATATTGCAGTAAAGTTCAATAAGCTGAAACTGTTTTACACCCAGGGGCTGAATAAGTCGGACACATGGAACAGATATACAGTAATAAATTTAAAATACAACGACCAGGTAGTTTGTACTAAACGATAAAATTATGGAAAACAAAAATCAAAACACGGATTTGTCTTCAGAGCTGGTAGTGGGCCTTGATATAGGTACCACCAAGATTGCGGCCATTGTTGGTCGTAAGAATGAGTTTGGGAAGGTGGAGATTCTCGGTGTGGGTAAAACCGAATCGCTTGGTGTGAACCGCGGGGTGGTAGTGAATATCGAACAAACGGTTTCTTCAATCAAAACGGCTGTCTCCATAGCAGCTGATAAAGCTAATGTGGATATTGGTGAGGTTATCGTGGGTATTGCCGGACAACACATCAAAAGCATGCAACACCGCGGGATGATTACCCGTCAAAGCCTTGATGATGAAGTTTCTCAAAAGGACATTGATAATCTGATTGACAACATGCATCGCCTTGTGATGAGTCCTGGCGAGGAAATCATCCATGTAATACCGCAGGAGTACATTATTGATAGTGAATCAGGAATTAAAAACCCAATCGGACACGCAGGCATTCGTCTGGAAGGAAACTTTCATATTATTACCGGACAAGTTAGTGCCGTCAAGAACATCTTTAAATGTGTGGATCGTGCCGGACTTCAAACAGTTGATCTTCACCTTGAGCCTCTGGCCAGTGCCGATGCGGTGTTGAGCGATGAGGAAAAAGAAGCAGGTGTTGTGCTGGTGGATATTGGTGGTGGTACCACCGATGTGGCAATTTTTTACGACGGAATAATCCGCCACACAGCCGTTATTCCATTTGGAGGTAACATCATAACCGACGACATTAAGGAAGGTTGCGGCATCATCAAGGCGCAGGCCGAACAGCTTAAGGTAAAATTTGGTTCTGCACTCGCACAGGAAAATCAGGAAAATGAAATTATCTCGATTCCCGGTCTTCGCGGTCGCCCACACAAGGAGATATCTGTAAAGTTTCTGGCACAGATAATTCAGGCCCGCATGGAGGAAATACTTGAATTTGTTCTTTTCGAAATCAAAAGCAGCGGTTATGAGCGCAAACTGGCGGCTGGTATCGTCGTAACGGGCGGTGGCTCTTTGCTTAAGCACCTTCCTCAACTGGTAATGCTGACAACCGGTCTGGATTGCCGCATTGGTACGCCCAATGAGCATTTGAGCGGCAGCGATGACGAAATGAAAAACCCGCTCTATGCAACCGGCGTGGGTTTGGTAATGAAAGGCATTGAAAAATCAGAGCGCGAATCGAAACGGGTGTCAACCAATGTGAAACAGGAAGTTG
>CALMNJ010000613.1 GCA_937868675.1 uncultured Bacteroidota bacterium
GGTTTCCTGAGCTCGAACCGCAAGGCCGGAGGCTTGGATGACGACATTTATTCCTTTGAGATACTGCGGGAGGTGAAGCATGGAAAAGAAGCTGTAATAGTGCTCAGGGATAAAGAAAACAGTACACCACTCGACAGCGTTAAACTGCTTGTAAACGGCGATACCGTTCTTACAAATGATAAGGGAGTATACTCCCTGCAAATGGAAGACGACAAAACATATATTATTAAGACCGCCAAAACGGAGTACTTCAACATCACAGATTCCGTTTCATCGGCTGGAACTACCGACGATGTGATTACAAAAGAAAAAAAAAAAAAAAAAGATCCCAAGTTGTTTTTAAGAGCATTAATTACCGATGCCAAAACCGGCGATCTGCTTGATGGGGTAAACATTAAAGTGACTGACATTGCCGCGAGCGAGGAAGTTGACAATTATACAACTACCGGTTCGGGCGATTACTTTAAACAGCTTTATGGCAAACACATTGGCGACAAAATCACATATCTGATCAGGCTTGAAAAGCAGGGGTATCTGGAACGTACAGTTGTATTTAGCCACAACATTGAAAAAGCCGGAGAAATAAACATGAACCAGAGCCTGAACCTAACATTAGGGAAAGTGGAAGTGGGGATGGATCTTGCCAAGATGATAGACATAAAGCCAATTTACTTTGACCTTGGTAAATCGGATATTAGAAAGGATGCCGCGGAAGAACTGGATAAAATCGTTCAGATTATGAACGAATATCCTAACATGTTTATTGAACTCGGCTCACATACTGATTGCCGCTCAAGTGCAGCATCAAACATGAAACTATCAACCGAAAGGGCAAAAGCCAGCGCAGAGTACATTGTGAAAAGAGGTATCAACAAAATGCGCATCGTAGGCCGCGGTTACGGCGAATCCAGACTGCTTAATAACTGTGCCTGCGAAGGCAAGGTAAAATCCGCTTGTCCCGAGGAAGAGCACATGAAGAACCGCCGCACCGAATTCATTATTACAAGGCTTAAGTAATTGAGTCTGAGTTGGCAAAATTTTGCTAAATTTGAATATGGCAGGATTTTAAACCCTGCACGGCAATGAAGAAGATTCTCTTTCTATTACTTTCTTTCCTCACGCCATCCTTATTATTTTCTCAGACTCCTAATATATGCGGCGTGTTTTATGCAGTAACAGGAAACACAGCCTATATTTCTTCTTTCGGGGTTCCCAACTCTTCCACACTGGTACCCATTGCCATTCCTCCGGGGGCTAACGGTATGGCGCTTGGATCTCCGTTTGGTTTCAGCGGACCAAATCCAACTCTTTGGACAATTATTGGAGGAACTTATTGGTATTTTAACGGAACAACTTTTATAGACAGTAATCATGGCAGCGGCCCAGGCGCCATAAATCCCGGTGGCAGCGCCAATTTTATTTACAACCTGGCGGCAAACGGGGTTATTACAAAATACAATGGAACGGGTAATGCAACAGCAGTTGGATTTATTCCTCCTGGTTCAAGCTACATTTCAGATATTGCAGGTGACGACAAAGACAACTACTATCTTATGCGACTGCAACCATTGCCGGTGATTGAAGTTTATAACTCATCAGGGGTGCTTACCTGTACATTTTCAACCAATGGTATTAGTAGTGCTACTACAGGTTCGGCTCTTGCTATTCTTGACAATTCGGTAGCGGTTCAAACAAACAATGGATATTACACCGGCCTGATAAGTGGAACAGCTATTAATTTTACACAAACTGCCGCCTCATTTACCGGGGCTTCGGATTTTGCCAATTGCCCCAGACTTACACCATTTCCGTCAACGATTACTGCACTGGGTTCCTCCAGCATCACCTGCACCTTAACAGCAGTTTCATTGAGCGCTACATCTTTGTGGCCTTATGCCGTGAGTGCTTACACCTGGTCGGGGCCAGGAATTCAGGGATCTTCATCCGGCGCGGTAGCACAAGCATCTGTGCCGGGGGTTTATACATGTACGCTTACCACCTGTGAGGGTGGAAGTTCAACGGCCACATATACAGTTTTTAATGCGGTTACAACTCCTACTGTGCTCGCCTCTGTCAGTGTAAACACAGTGTGTGCAGGAAGCGGTACAACACTTCATGCTTCTGGCGCAATAAGTTATACATGGCTTCCTTCCGGATCAAATGGTAATCAGCATACCGTTACTCCAAGTTCAAATACAACCTATACCGTTGTGGGGTCGGATGCCAGCGGTTGTCTGGACTTTGACACCGTGAGCGTTTATCTCATACAAATACCAACTGTAAGCGCGCAAATAACACCAACCTCGCTTTGTTCAGGCGGTTCGGCCACGCTTTCGGCGGGTGGTTCGGCCACCAGCTATAGTTGGCTACCAGGCAGTTTATCAGGCTCAAACCTTGTGGTAAACCCGGGTTCAACCACGATTTACACTGTCGTTGGGGCATTGGGAAGTTGCACCGCTGCCGCCACAACCACTATTATTAACCCTTCGAGTCCAAGCCTGGTTGTTTCCGGAACCTCTCTCACCTGCAATACACCAAGCCTCACATTTATTGTTCTTAAAGGTTCGATACATGATACTATTTCGTGGAGTGGTCCGGGAATTGTTTCTCCAAATAGTTCAACATTGCTAAACGTATCAACTCCGGGCTTTTACAAACTTATTGTAAACGATACCGTTGCTAATTGTTTGAGCGTTGACTCCATTAACGTTGTAAATGCAATGCAGTCGGTATTGCTTAATGTTGTTCCATCTGCAACACACGTTTGTTTTCCGGGAACTGATACGGTAAAAATGCTTATCAATACACCGGCCTCCTGTGTGTGGGCACCGCCTGTTTTTCTGAATACGAGCAACGGCCCCCTTGTTTTGGCAACACCCAGCATCACTACCACCTATACGATAACAGGAGTGCTTGGTGTTTGCAACGGAACAACGGCCATTACCTTATCTGTTGATCCCAAACCTGTTTTAAGCACAACATTGTCTTCCATACCAGTGTGTGAAGGCAATACAGTTCAGGCTATTGTTTCTGGTGCGGGCACTTACACCTGGTTACCAGGTAATCTGGTTGACGACACGGTGTATGTGAAACCAAACGCTACAACTGTTTACACGGTTATTGGCAGATCGGGCGAATGTTACTCGTCGGATACTGTAAGAATTAAAATAACACCCGCACCTTATTTCAACACATCGCTGTGGCCCGTGCTTATTTGCCCGGGACAGTCGAGCACCTTAATGGCTACAGGTGCGCTTGATTATACATGGGCTCCAGGAGGTATGGTAAATGTGTATTCCGTTGCGGTGAGTCCAACAATAACTACTGTTTACACAGTAACGGCGAATAGCGGTGGCCCCTGTAACTCAACTTCTCTCATTACGGTTTCGGTTTATAATGCGCCTGTGATTAATGCGGTTGCTTCCGAAACGAGTATTTGTTTGGGAGATTCGCTTTTGCTTTCCGCTTCAGGAGCGCTCAGTTACACGTGGGCCCCGGGAAACCTGACAGGCAGTTCGGTGGTAGTATATCCGGGTGATAATACCGTTTATACGGCCATGACCGCCAATTCGGTTTGTATTACCCGTGCAAGTGTTTCAGTAAATGTAAATGATTGCGGGCCGCCTGCCTTTGGTGTTTCAAATGCGGCAGGTACACCTGTAAGGGATGGCAATGACCAGTACAGGATTGATTTTACCGTAACGGCTGTTAACGAAAGCAATCAACCGCTCTACACCGTTCGACTGGATAATGATCTTAAAAAAACATTTACGGCGCCGGCAAGCTACACGGTGATTTCTCCTCCTGTTCTTATTTCAAAAGGAAGCGGATTAAAAGTAAACCCTTACTACGATGGCATTACGGTTACCGAGCTGTTAACACCCTCGGCATCATTTTTACCACAGGGCCGGGGCGACACACTTGTTTTTGCAGTAAGAGTTGATCCGAGGGGATTGTATGGACTGCTTCGAAATCAAACGATAGGAAATGCCTATTACTATAACGGAAGACTGGTAAGTGACACCAGTAATAACGGGTTTAAGTGGGATCCCGATCTTGACGGAAATCCGGCTAACAATAGTCTAGTTACCTATATCAACCTTGAGCCGATAGATCTTTTTATTCCCGAAGGTTTTTCACCCAACGGAGATGGCATCCATGATTACTTTGTTATATCAGGTCTCAACGGCAGACCGGTTAAGCTTACCGTTTTTAACCGCTGGGGGAATAAAGTGTATGAGAAAGACCGTTATGAGAACAACTGGGATGGAGTGCCGAACGTGAGTGGCGTTACCTTTGGCAATGGCAAGCTGCCTGCTTCAACGTATTACTACATTTTGCAGTTTCAGGACGGAAGAAAAGAAATAAAAACCGGCTTTGTGGTTATCATTGATTAATCAATGATCAGCTTTTGCTTATCAAAAGAAAAAATGCCGAGTTCCGTTGCTTTGTTAAACATCAGCTTTACTGCCTCAATCCCCTTTTCGCCTAAATCTAACGAGAACGCATTCACATAAAGTTCAATGTGCTGCCTCATGACGGCTTCGCTCATTTCCTGTGCATGGGCCCGAACATAGGGCATCGGTTCTTCAGGGTTATTAAAGGCAAACTCAACACTTTTGCGAATAAGCCGGTTCACTTTTTGCTGAATGTCATTGGGCAGACTCCGTTTAATAACAATACCGCCCAGCGGTATCGGCGCGTGGATTAACGAATCCCAAAACTCGCCCAGATCAAGAATTTTCTTAAGACCCTTTTCCTGATAGGTAAAGCGGCTCTCATGAATAATTAAACCCGCATCGAATTTATTTTGGAGCAGGGCTTCTTCAATCTCGTTGAATACAAGTTCGGTTTTGTTTTTAATGGCAGGGTAGGCGAGTGAAAGCAGAAAATTGGCCGTTGTTAATTTACCGGGAATGGCTACATGCCATTCTGATGGATTTTTTTGTTCAATAGCCCTGTTATTAGATTTAATGAGCAAAGGCCCGCAATTAAAACCAAGGGCACTTCCTGCGCGCAACAGGATGTAGTTATCCAACGCGTGAGCGTATGCATGAAAGCTGAGTTTGGTAATGTCGGGGCCCGCTGAAAGGGCCTGCCGGTTAAGGGTTTCCACATCGCCAAGCTGTACTTCAAATTCAAGACCTTCGGTATCTATTTTTTTGTGTACCAAAGCGTCAAAAATAAAACAATCATTGGGGCAGGGCGAGTATGCAAGTGTCAGAGTCATTAAACCGTTATAAAATGTTTTGGAAGTTAAAAAATAAGCATCAAAATGCTTTCAAAGTTAAACAACTTATGGCATTAATATGGCTCACTCATTCTATTAATCTATGGAGTAATCCGGGCCTTAGGTTCAAACTCTTTTTTCTTAAAAGGCCTGTAAAACCATTAACTTCATTCAAATAATACCTCCATGGAAACCCAACCTGTTTTTTGCCTTTAATTGTGTTGGCCGGCTTTTGCTTTAATAAATGTAGATCAAACCACAGAATTAATCCGAGTAAATAGACTTTCTTTAATTGATATAAAAATGAGCTGGTTACAGTGACCTGATAAGACTGCTAAGGTTTTCGTTGAGATTTTTTACAGCAAGCGGAATATTCCATTTACTTCTGTTTCTACGCTCTACACGGTTGCTGATGCTGCGTAGTTCGATGGCGTTTACTTTATGAGCACTGCAGGCCATGGCAAAAGCGGCGCCCTCCATGCTTTCCACATCAGGGTCGTAAAGCGAAACAACAGATTTTATACTTCTTGTATTGCCATGTACGGTATTTACAGTAATCCCTTTAACTTTTTTCAGTTGCTTAAGCGGTGCCGGTTTAATGTTGCTTTTAAGAAGATATCGGTTGGAGCCACCCAGCGAAAGCGTATCGTGTTTTATAAAGTCCGCGCCGTCTTCAGCTCCCATTTCGCTGATTACTTCCTCGGTTATACACACCGTTTCTCCAATAGCTATGGTTTTTTTAAAGGCGCCGCAAATACCGGCATTAATGGCAAGATCAAAATGGGCGTTAAGGTATTTTCCCAGAAAGAAGGCCGTGTTTACCATTCCAACGCCGGTTATCAGAATGCGTACCTGCGCTAATTTTTTTGAAACCAGCAGATCGCTTGTTTTACTTTTGGTAAAGGCATGTTTAATGATAAATGGATCAATTTCCTTACTCGTGGCGGCAACTATCAGGATTCGCATGACAGGTAAAAATAATATTTTTAATTTTGTGCCAGATGATTTATTTAACCAGACACGAGCATTTTAACGCAGCGCACCGGCTTTACAACCCGCAATGGAGCGATGAAAAAAACGTAGAAGTTTTTGGCAAATGCGCTAATGCCAACTGGCACGGGCACAACTACGAGCTTATAGTAACGGTGAAAGGAGAAATAAATCCCGGCACAGGTTTCCTTATTGACGCGAAGCTATTGAGCAAAATACTGCAGGATGAAGTGTGCGAAAAGCTCGATCATCGCAACCTGAATCTGGATGTTGAGTTTATGCGCAATATACTGCCCAGTACAGAAAATCTGGCAATCGCTATATGGGAGCAGATCGCACCACACCTTCCCGCCGACGTAAAGCTCCATTGTGTAAAGCTTTACGAAACACCACGGATTTGTGTAGAGTATTTCGGCAACTAAGCAACTCTTACCGGCGGTCTTTTAATTGGACTTCTGCGAGCGGATTCTTCTTTTCCAGACTCGTTCAAAAAACCGTTAAATTCGTCCATAACGCCGGTAAACCAACTTTTTTAAGTACCTTTACCATGATAAATGAAAGCCACTTGATCAGCAAACTTCTGAAGCAGTGCTTTATTTAAACGATCAAAACTTAGCCTCACCAGCCATTTCTTGATCCTGAAAATTATGAGTAAAAAAGTTGCCATCTTCCGAAAGGAGCATTTTAATGCGGCGCATCGCCTGCACAATCCTGCCTTAAGCCAGGAAGAAAATGCAGGAATATTCGGAAAATGTAACTACGCGAATTATCATGGACACAATTATGAGCTAATCGTGAAAGTAACCGGTGAAGTAGATCCGGTAACGGGTTACGTTATTGACACCAAAGTGCTGAGCGATCTTGTAAGGGAACATGTTATTGAATGTTTTGACCACAAAAATCTTAACCTTGATACATTGGAGTTCAAGGAACTCAATCCTACCGCCGAAAACATAGCCGTGGTGATTTATGACAAATTACGTCAAAGGATTGATCTTCGCTACGATTTAAAAATTACACTTTATGAAACAGAAAGAAATTTCGTTGAGTACCCGGCATAAGCATGATAATGGCCACATGAACGGCCGGAGTCATAACCACAGCAATTATGAAACACCGCTGAGGCCAGATGCTTTTGCCCTGAGTGATGAAGAAAAAATAAAAAAAATACAACATCATTTTGCCGAGATCATGAGCACTCTGGGGCTGGATCTCAGTGATGATAGTTTGCGCGACACACCTGAGCGTGTGGCAAAAATGTATGTAAACGAAGTGTTCAGCGGTTTGAATCCTGAAAACAAGCCAAAAGCAGCCCTCTTTGATAACCGCTACAAGTATGATCAGATGCTGGTTGAAAAGAACATGACGTTTTACAGCAACTGCGAGCATCATTTTGTTCCTATTTTCGGAAAGGCGCACGTAGCTTATATCTCAACCGGAAAAGTAATTGGCCTTTCCAAACTCAACCGTATTGTACAGTATTTTGCAAAACGCCCGCAGGTTCAGGAACGAATGACCGTGCAGATTGCGAAAGAACTTCAGCGGGTACTTAAAACCGAGGATGTGGCTGTACTCATTGATGCCAATCATCTGTGTGTTTCTTCGCGCGGGGTGCAGGACCATCATTCTGCCACGGTAACCTCCTTTTACGGCGGTAAATTTCAGGAACAGTCAATTCGAAGTGAATTCCTGAATTATATCCAGTTTGAAACCAATAAATAGTTTGAAAGTTCACTAAACAAAAATCCCCGAAAGGTATGTCCGAGGATTTTTTATCTACTTAAAACGTTAAGCTTCACTCTTTTGCTTGTCGGCCTCACGGAGGCGTGCAAGCTCCTCGTTTATCATTTTACGCTTATTGTTAAGCTCGTTGATTTTTGACCGTTCAGCTTCAATTTTTTCCTCCACTTCCTTCATAAACGCATTGCTGCCTTTAGAGGTTTTGAAAAAACCAAGATTGTTTTCGTAAGTCCGAACGCGGCTATTTATTTCATCCATGCTACGCTTC
>CALMNJ010000614.1 GCA_937868675.1 uncultured Bacteroidota bacterium
GATAATTTTTGATATGGCAAATAACATGATAACAATTGGCATTAATTTAACAATAGGCCCTAAACCCAATACAACAAGGTCTCCGGCTCATTTAAACTGTTTTATTTTTGGAGAATTGTTTTATTATTCAACTATTTTTTAATCGTGTTCTCATTATTTTCATCATCCAGCCACCGGCCTTACCATGATTTGTGATAATACACGAAAACCAAAAACCTGCTCCCCCATGATTTGTGACACGAATCGGTGTTTTTTGATTCCATAAGAGAAGTAGAGGAAATAAGCCCAGATTCCACCTGGTTTAACCTTCAAATTTTTTGAGCTCAAGTCCTGAACCGTCAAATACGGCATAGGTAAAGTACTTTATCCAGTCGCCCAGGTTAATATAGCGGGTATTATCACCCACCTGCAAATCAAGCGGCAGATGCCGGTGCCCGAAAACAAAATAATCAACCGGATTGGATTTGAGTAACTCCTGGCAATACAAAAACAGCCACTCATTTTCATTACCCAAAAATTTTTCATCGCTGTCGCCGGTTATTACCCTGCTTCTCCTGCTGCTTAAGCGTGCAATGTAAAATGCTAAATTCGGATGTAGCCTGCTAAACAACCATTGGCAGGTTTTGCTGGCAAAAATGCGCCGAAGTATTTTGTATTTGCGGTCGCCAGGGCCAAGCCCGTCACCATGCCCTACATAAAATCGTTTTTCACCATATACAAACTCTATGGGTGTGTGATGTACGGTAACCCCAAGCTCCTCTGTAAAATAATCCTTCATCCACAGATCGTGATTCCCAACAAAAAAGTGCACTGGTACCCCCGCATCGCTGATCTCGGCAATTTTGCCAAGCAGCCGCACCATACCTTTCGGAACGGTGTAACGGTATTCGTACCAGAAGTCAAAAATATCTCCTACCAGATAAATGGCGGCCGCGTCTTCCTTCACCTTGTCAAGCCAGTTACACACTTTTTTTTCACGCACCAGACTGCTTTCATGGCTCGGAACTCCCAAATGAAAGTCGGAAGCAAAATATAATTTAGTTCGGCTCAATTAAAAAAATTATCCTTTACGATGGTTGCGGGCGTTAATTTACCAATATTCAGGTTAAACCGAATGGTATTGTAAAAATCAAAACCGTTCAGATTCATTATTTTTTGTGTATAGCTGCTGTATCCCAACGGAACGTAAACATCAAGCACATTTTTTAACAGCGTGATCTGAAGGCCCGCATCCCACAATACTTTTTCCTGGGGCAACACGCTGCCATCGCACACCATCACATCCGCAAAGAACTTCATGGGTAACACAAATAATTTTGGCGACCGCAGGTTGACAGATGCCATCCATTGAGGGCTGCCGGCCAGTAGGGTCCAAACCTTCATATTACCGTCGCGCTCGGCAAATTGCTGCGGCCCCACACCATTCGCCTCGTTACGCGCCATGTAATTGCCTTCAAAAAGGTAATCATCATGCCCGCTGTACCCCGAGGGCCTGAAGGCATAGTACCCCCTTTCGGCTAAAGAGCCGGTGATAAACGAACCGCCAAACACGCGAATCGAAAAACACTGTTTTTCGGAGGTAGTGAAGCTATAGCTGAACGCGCCGTAAATCTTGGTCATGCCGCCGGCCTGCTGCAGGCTTGCCTCAAACGCAAACGGATCTATCATGCGACGATGGTTCAGGTCATAGGTCATCACATTAATAACGCTGCGGGTTGTTTTTTTCAGCGGCCCCCGGATGGCAATATCCTTTATTACATCAGCCGACGTATTTAAACTGTCTGTTATGAGCACATTGGCTGTAGGTGTAATATGCTGATAAAACCGGCTTATCGCATTGCGTTTTTTAAACTCCAGATCAACGTAAGGACTTATTTTAAGATAATTCAGATAAAGTCTTTTAAAGTTAGTACCATTTAATCTGTTCAGTATGTCGGTTCTGAAATTATCGTATGCAAAAGCGCGGCCTTTAACCCCCAATGTTATTTGCTGTATTATGCGGCGTGGAAACAGATTAATATCGGCCTGCGCAAGGCCTGCTGGTGCTTTGGATCTGAAACCATAACCCGGAATGACAAAAAACTCACAGCGCTTTTTATAAAGACCGTAATTATGAATCACCAATCCCGGTATCAAGCCGTTATAAAAGTTGGCATTCAGCATCGGGAAATAAAAAAGCTGTTTGTTCTCATTGCTTTCAAGAGCCGTTAACAGACGAAGTTGCAAAGGGCGACGTTTTTTAAAAAGCCCTTCGGTTCTGATGCTGTTGTTGCGCCGGTCGGCATCCGGCATTTTTTCAGCCGCGTCAATGGTAATATTTTTGCTTCCTGGGGCAGCAATCATTACTCTGCGCGTTCCGGTAAAACCGTCAAACCACTGTCTACTGAGCTTACCCTGGCCATCCTTAAAATCAACGCTAAATGGCAGCGCAAGGTTTCCCTTGTTCTTTATTTTTAAAACATAATTTTCAGTACCCTTTTTATGCAGACCGCTGATTTTATAATCAATACGCCTGGTTGAGTTAAATAAGCCTTCCCTGAAAATTTGCATATCAGTGCCCGTGCCTCTGGCAAGCGTTTCAAAAAAAGCATCAGGATCGGGATGTTTAAATTTGTATGCCGCAAAATATTGTCGCATCGCATAGTCAAATTTATCCTGCCCGACATAGTCGGCCATATAATCCAGCACCAGCGGCGTTTTACCGTAAACAATGGTGCCATAGTTGGTACTGCTGAATTGCTCCGACGAAAGATCAATAGGTTGTTCGGTGCGTGAGCGCACGGTATAAGTCCAGCCTATTTCTTTGTCTTTCCATATCGGGGTTTTATTAATTCCCAAAAACCTGGAGTTTGAATCTAAACCCACGTAATCTGTAAATTTCGAGGTGGCGTAGTATTTTCTCGAGTATCGCATTTCATAATAGGAGTTCACCCCCTCGTCCAGAAAAGCGTGGTTTCGCTCGTTGCTGGCCAGCATCCCATAAAACCAATTGTGTCCTACTTCGTGCGCAATGGTTATCTCCAGATCTCTTTTACCCGATGGTTCTCCAATTACCGTTATGTTCGGATACTCCATGCCACCGCCCGCCATAATGGTTCCGTCAACCGCGGTAATGTGGTTATATGGATAATCGCCCACCAATTCGGAATACAGCAATGCCGCCCGGTTCACATACTCAACCGCATCCTTCCACAAACTAAAACGGCTTCCTGTAAAATATACCCATGTATCCACTTTGCGTCCGCTGCCGGGCATCTGAACCTGCCCGTTCAGTACATAAAAACGTTTATCGGCAAACCAGGCAAAATCGTGTACTTTGCTTTGTACAAACCTGACTGTTTTGTACTGGCTGTCCGATTCAGGAAACTTTGTATCCTCAGTGCTAAGCTCATCGTTGGCAATGCGTTTCAATGTATGACTTACCCGGTTAAGAATAAAAGCCTCTTCCTCTTTGGCATCCACACGGTCGCCGGTTGCTGCCAGGTAATAGTTGCGGGGCAAACTAACGCTTACATCAAAACTTCCAAACTCCGAATAAAACTCACCCTGATCCAGATAAGGCATGGCATGCCATCCACTGGCGTCATACACCGCAGGCTTGGGATACCACTGGGTAATGAAATAGGCCTGATTTGTGTGGCCCAGCCGCGAAAATTTGGCATCGGGTATTTTTACAAAAAACGGGGTGCTTATTTTAACCGAATCGCCAGGCATCAGGCTCTCATTCAGTATCAGCAGGCATATATCCACATTGGTTTTATCAAACACCCAGGTTATTTTTTTGTCGTTGACAACAAAATCAAGGCTGTCAATATAACCACGCTCTTCGGGTTTCGAAAAGTAAAAATCGGTTTTGCCATGAACGAGCAATTGTTTTGCCAGTGCGGTATGATTGTTTTTGTAAGCATTTGGCCAAAGGTGAAACCATAAAGTATCAAGTTTGCTGGGCGAGTGGTTAATGTATGTTATCTCTTCTCTTCCCGAAAGGGTATGCGCCTCATCATTTAACCTTACCTGTATTTTGTAATTTACCTCTTGTTGAAAATAATTTTCCTGAGCCAGTAAATCATTATTTGGGCGCCTTGCCAGCGGCCCAATACCGGTGACCAATTTGCTGTTAAGTTCTGGGCCGCCGGCAACCGGGCTGCTGCGGGCTGCGCTGGCGCTCCGGCTCTTTGCCCACACCGCAGTGGCCTCACCGGCAAAGGAGCCAGGCCCTCCGCATCCCCTGGCGCGAAATGCGTTAATACAGTTTAGGCGAAAAATGTTTTGCGTTTCATACAAAGACGACTGGGCTCTTAAGGCACCTAGTACAAAAAAAAGCGCCGTGCAAATCACAAAGCGCTATCGTTTTACGGTTGTTTCAAAACCCATCAGTTAATTATTTCAGCCAGTTTCTTCTCCAGTTCTTCGCCCCTCAGGTTCTTGGCTATTATTTTTCCATCACGGTCAAGTAAAAAGGTCATTGGTATGGTTTCCACGTTGTATTTTCTTATAAACTCGTTGTCGGGCCTCAGGTCACCTACCTGCAGCCAGGTAATACCATCCTTGGCAATGGCCTCTACCCAGTGTTCCTTGTCCTGATCGAGCGATACGCCGTATATCTCAAACCCTTTTTCCTTGAATTTTGCATAAGCCTTTGCCACGTTGGGCATTTCAGCACGACAGGGCTTGCACCAGCTGGCCCAAAAATCAATCAGTACCACTTTCCCTTTCAGCGAACTGAGCGCAACTTCTTTTCCATCCGGCGTAGGTAGTTTTATGTCAGGCGCGGCGGCTCCAATTGCCGTGGCGCGGCTGCGTTCCAGCATTTGATGAAACATGTTCACATTGTAGTCGTTGGGGTATTTCTTACTAAGTGCGGCATCGAGCCTGGCATACAGCTCCACATTTTTATCCGGATCCAGCGATTGTATCCCCATCATGGACGCATACATGTTGGTGTTTTTGTTCAGCAATACCAGCATTTCCGCTTCAATGGCGTTCATCAGTGCCGAGTATGGCTCCTGAAGCGTTTTGCTGATAGAGTCTACTTTTGCAGTGTTCATTTTGAAAGGCTCTATCAGAGTCATGAAAACCTTCTGCAGCGAGTCAAGACTTACTTCACGATGTTTTACAATGCTGTTGTATTTCACGAACAGATCCGTCTCGGCCGACCCTGTTGCTTTATAGCTGCTGGAGAGGTCTTTCAGGTCTCCGCTGAGGTTCACCCGGTCAGCACTGTCAAGCACCAGCATGGCAAAATTTTCGTTGGTTGTTCTCACACGGTAAAACCCAATCTTTGGCGTGTAATTGGTAAACTCAAATTCGCCGTTTTCATTTACCAGTGTGCTGTCAACCACCACAGGCCCCTTTGGTGCAAGCTTTTCTAAAAATATAAGCTCGCCATTGGTGTTTTTAAACTGACCCTTCAGTTCGAACCCTTCATTTTTGCCACCATTGCAGGCGGCAAGCAGGCCGGCCAGCGAAAGACTGATCAGCGATACCCGCATTGTATTGTATTTATGTATCATTTGTTACTGTTCTTTCTCAAGCGAAGCCTTCATCATCTGGTTCAACAGCTTGGGATCAGCCTTGCCCTTGCTTTGTTTCATCACCTCTCCAACAAACATGCCCAGTAATCCGGTTTTTCCACTCCGGTACTCGGCTACTTTTTCCGGAAATTTAGCCAAAGCCTGATTCACCAATTCCTGCAATGCGCTGCTGTCGCTGTTTTGCAACAAATCAAGCTCTTCCGCTACCTGCCCGGCGCTTTTATCGGGTGCTTCCATCAGGGCCGGAAATAATTTTTGAGCGGCGGCCGCATTACTAACCTTACCCGAATCTATTATCTCAATAATACCGGCCAGCGCCGCAGGCGTCATGGTAAACTCGGCAAAAGCAAGAGCCCGCTCGTTAAGGTAAGCCCGCACCGGCCCAATAAGCCAGTTGGCAGCACTTTTATAATTAGCGGTATGTTTAATAAGTTCGTTAAAGTAAGCCGAAACTTCCTTTGATTCTATTATCTGATGTGCATCGTAATCACTTAGCTTATAGGTGTTGGTGTAAATATCAAAAAGCTGCGAAGGCAGCACCGGCAAATGTGCTTTTACGGAGTTAATGTACTCCGGGGTTACCATGATAGGCTGCAGGTCTGGTTCAGGAAAATAGCGGTAGTCGTTGGCACTTTCCTTATCTCTCATTGGATAGGTTTCACCCTTTTCGGCATTAAACCCCATGGTTTCGCCAGCCACCTTTTCTCCTCGCTCAATCAGGTCTATCTGCCTTTTTATTTCAAAGTCAATGGCACGCTGCACGTTGCGAAACGAGTTCATGTTTTTTACTTCCACCTTCTTACCAAAGGCCTGGGCACCTTTTAACCTCACCGAAATATTGGCGTCGCAGCGCAACGACCCTTCTTCCATATTGCCATCGCAAATATCCAGATATCGCACAAGTTTGCGCACCTCGGTAAGGTAGGCATAAGCCTCTTCGCCACTTCGCAGGTCGGGCTCAGTTACCATTTCAAGCAGCGGGGTGCCTGCACGGTTCAAATCAACGAGCGTATCAAAGGCATCAATATCATGCAAGCTTTTTCCGGCATCCTCTTCCATGTGTATGCGTGTAAGGTTCACGCGTTTTTCAGCCCCATCTTTCAGCCTGGTGTTTATAAAACCACCATTGCAAATGGGCGTTTTATCCTGTGTAATCTGGTATCCTTTTGGCAGGTCGGCATAAAAGTAGTTTTTGCGGGCAAACTGATTTTCCTCGCGAATCGTGGCGTTTACAGCCAGACCGAGCTTTACGGCAAACTCAAGTGCTTTTTCATTTACTACCGGCAATGTGCCCGGATGTCCAAGTGTAACAACACTTACATGGGTATTGGGTATGCCGCCGTATTCGGCAATATCGCTACTATACATTTTGGTTTTGGTAAGCAGCTGAATATGACATTCGAGGCCTATAACGGCCTCATACTTTTCGTAAACGCTCATTTTTCTGAGGCGATAAAGATAGGTTTTTTTGGTGGCATAGTAATCGCCAAAAAATGTGATGGAGGGTGGGTTATTACTATTTGTGAATTGGCCCCAGGTGTTTGCTTTCCAATCAATGTTGTTTCAACCGCTCGTTGCCAGCCGATTTCTTTTAATTAATCGTCGCTGTGCACAAAAACATTTTGATACATTCCCGAAAATTTAACACATAAATAAGGCAAATCGCTCTAATATTCATACTTTTACGCGGTTTATGAGCCATCGTTATGCAATCATTATGGCAGGCGGCGTAGGTACCCGTTTCTGGCCCATGAGCACTACGCTTCATCCAAAGCAGTTTCTGGATATTCTGGGAACAGGCGAAACGCTGTTGCAGAACACTTACAAACGCATGCTGCGCGTGTGCGAGAATAATAACATTTATGTTGTTACCAGTTCTTCGTACCGCGACCTTGTAAAAGAACAATTACCGCATATAAAATCCGATAATATTTTATGCGAACCAGCCCGCAAAAATACGGCCCCCTGCGTGGCATATGCCTCCTACAAAATTCATAAGCGCGATCCCAAGGCCGTTACCGTAGTAACACCCAGCGATCATCTGGTAAAAAAAGAAGATACCTTTGTAAAAGCGATTATCTCCTGTTTCGAGAAAGCAGCCCATCAGGATTGTCTCATTACGCTTGGTATTAAGCCCACGCGACCCGATACAGGTTATGGCTACATTCAGTTTATTGGTAGCGACAAGCCGGAAAATGACAAGCGTATTCATAAGGTTAAAACCTTTACCGAAAAACCCAACCACGAGATGGCAGGCTTTTTTATGGAAAGCGGCGATTTTTTATGGAACTCAGGCATTTTTGTATGGAGTACCGACAGCATACTGAATGCCATGGAAAAACACGATCCCGAACTGGCCAATGTATTCAAAGAGGGTTGGGACGTTTATAACACCGGCAACGAAACCCCGTTTATTGAGCGCGCCTATTCAACCTGCAAGAATATTTCGATTGATTACAGCGTGATGGAAAAGGCGCAAAACGTCTACGTCCGGTCGAGCATTTTCGGTTGGAGCGATCTGGGTACCTGGGGCAGTCTTTATTCTCATATTAATAAAGATGAGCATGGCAACGCCCTGGTTGGAAAAAACATTATTACCTACGACAGTAAAAACTGCATTGTGCAGGTGCCCCGCGAAAAACTGGTGGTGCTACAGGGTCTTGAAGACTACATTGTGGTGGAAAGCGAGGGTATACTAATG